>DCAW01000158.1:2100-20278 GCA_002313895.1 Dehalococcoidia bacterium UBA1123 | reverse complement strand
GGTCATCGAACCCTTTTAGGTGATCGGAATCTCTTTGTTTTTCGATCATGCCTCGATTCATTGTGAGAACGCGACCGGGCATGTTTTTCGTAATCCGTTCGTAGTACTCAGTCTGTGAGATGTCCTCAACCAGCAATGCCTTTGCTATATCACGAGTGATTGCTGAGCCACCCCTCTTCAACAACTCCACGGGCATGCCCGGCTGATAGACGTGATACATTCGCATTTGATTGCGGATGAAGTCGCTTAGCTCGGCAAATGTGTGAGACATGAGGGTTGAGTTGGATTACCTACAATTTTCAAATTCATATCAGGTATGAGGCTGTCTTTGTGGGCGGGGTAAGAATATATCCCCGTCGTTGTGCCTAATCCCCCAAGGGACTCCTAGCCAATCAGGTTCTAGCCACCACTCCGCATGAGCCTGCCTCCGGGGGCAGTATAGCCTATGGGGCAAGGGGGAGGGGAGGTGTGAAGGGTCGGCGAATCGGCACCGCCCCAACCCTCAATTCTTGGTCACAAAATGGTCCCGAAATATCTGGGCTACCCGGTACATGAAGTGACGTACCGATATGACTAACCACTTATTTAGGCACAGCCAGGCACTCTCGGGGAACCTCCGGGACAGGCCAAAACAGGCAGTGTCCTCGGTTCGAATCCCAGTCAGCTCACTTTTCTCAGGCTAACTGTCACGCTTAACAACTTCTTCCAGAGTACGGACCCGCGACCGAACTCGCGGTCGTGACGTTGCAGATGTGGCATATGAGCCGCAGCCGGGTTGGCTCACGTTTGAAATATCTGGCGTTAGCGCCGGAACTTGATCCTTTCGATGTCCGCTTCTAACGCTGCACGGTCTAATCCTAATTCCACTGCCCTGTCAACGTCTTGCTTCGCCTCAATGTCTTGGCCTTGCAGTGTTTTGGTCCTTGCCCGATAAAAATAGGCTTCCGCAAGTTGCGGATCGAGCCTGATGGTCTCGTTGTAATCCGCCAGCGCCTTTTCAAACTCTCTCCGGGTTTCATATAGTGCGCCTCGTTTGAAATAAGCCAGAATTAGCTCAGCGTCGAGTCCGATCGCTTTATCGTAGTGAAGCAATGACTCGTCCAGTTTGCCCTGTTCTTGAAGGTCCGAACCGGCATCTAGATATGCCTGAGCGTCGCCCAGATCGCCACACGCCGCCAGGAGCGATGTCACGAGAATCGCCGTCACAATTCGCACAAACTGCCAGTTCAATAATCACCTCAACCGCGCCTTCGGTTTTCTAACGAGACTTAAGTGTAACTCACCACGACACACGCCCGATGCTGAAAGAGTTCATTCGTTAACCCATGTGATTCGAACCTGTCTCGATTCTGCGACGATGATCAATGCAAAGCTCATTTGATGAGTCGCGGCGTGGGAGGGTTGACGGCTGAACAAGCAGACGATATCGTTCCCTCACATCGCGCACGAGCCAATCTGCAGCGGTGATACATGGCTGATACCACAACCGCAGTGAGTGGTGGCGAGCCCCACTCACTGGAGAAAATCTAGATGTCGCTGTGAAGGGATTGCGACATGCTTTCAGGCAGAGAGCAGCAAAATCAACAATCGGTTTTTCGGAGTGTCCAGCAAGATTCTTCTCAAACGCGACATATAGGCGGACAGGCTGGTTGGCGACCAGATAATCGGCATTACATCCCCTACTATGTCGGAGGAAACCACCAACTCGCGGTCATCGAAGCGGCCAAAGCCCTGCTAAGAGCGACCGGGCACGACTCTGCCGACGGCCCGTGGATTCCGCTAGGAGTAGGAGTGCACTGCGGAAATAGGATGAAATAATCCAACCAATCTCACGATGCCGCGACGGACATCACGGTGTTGGACGACGCACCAAACGCCGCCGCAAAACTGTTATCTGCTGCGGCTGCCGGCGAGATCATGCTGAGCGACGGAGCCTATGATATTGCCGGGCTGACGGACGATCTGGAACGACGCACGCTAGAACTCAAGGTCAAAAGCGAACAAATGGGAGTCTGCGTTTTGACTGACATTTCGAAGTAATTTCAGTCTCGTAAAGACCAACGGACCGCCTTCTGACAGCGGCGTGTCATGATTTTTACTTGCCTCATATGGCTCCGAATTTTAGGGCCTTTGGGGGATCAGTTGCCTTATGCGACCGCGATCAACCACAATAAGGAATATCGCCAACCCGAAGTAGATATACGAGAATATCAGCCGCTGTCCGGAGTCGCTGAAGAACAAGTGAACGATGAACAGGCCCAACAACACAAGCCCAACTCTCGGTCCCAACACCCTGGGCGCTATCAAGATAATCGCAAACGCCGACACGGCAGCAGTTAGCATGAACTCAATTGACTGCCTGTCGTCCAGCGGGAAGCTCAACACCTCGCCTGCCGATATGCTGAAGACTATGGTTATGCTCCCAACCAACAGCGTGAGTTGATTCACCTCGGAGGACACGAGCGTGGTCAGTCCCGCTTGCGGGTTTGACCGAAGGGTGAACAGCACCGCAATGATGATCTCCGGTGACTCGGATGCGAGCGGCGCAATCCACTGGATGAGGATGAACTCGTCGATTCCAAACTCGGCGCCAGTCTCGACCAGGCCATGCACGAACGGTTCAGCCGCCAGCAAGATCACTGCAGCGGCGTAGAGGAACATCAAAACAACCGTTGCTCTTCGTCTCGCCACAGGCAACGAGCCTATCACCAACGCCACGCCGATTAACTCAGGCTCTTCGGACTCGCCTGTCGAGCTTATCCACAGGTACGCCAGGTATACACCTATGAGCACCACAGCAAGAATAATGCTCACTTGCTGAAAGACCACAATCAGGCCCATGATCGCCGTGGCGATTATGAGCATGGAAATCTCCAGGTTCATCTCGCCCCGAAGGTCCAGTTTTTCCCGGCGTTTCAGCCAGTATATGAGAATCACTGAAGACCAACCCAAGCCGATGAGCAACCGATTCGCGCCCGTCACGTTGGCGGCGGCTCTCGCCATTTCATCTGTAATGACCTGGGTGGCAGGGTTGTAGGATGCCCCGGCGTCCCACGCCAACACCGCTTCGATGGTGTATTCAGGGAGAACGGCGATCAGGGCGAGCAACGCAATAGCAAGCGAACCAGAAATGTCCATCTCGGCGACCTCCGCCGCCCATGACAAAAGAAACGCGCCGCAGACGATTCCGCCGCCGTAGATCATCGCCCCAACTATCGGATCAATGTGCGCGCCCGATAGCCTCAGCGCTCCCGCGGGCACGGCCCCCAACGCGATCAACGCCATCGTTGCCCATACTTTGCCGTTGGCGGTCGGTGCTTCTGCTGCCAATGTTGTTGAACTCTCTGCTACTCAAATTCCATTGCCTGTTCGGACAAACAGATGGAGTTTAATTGGGCGCATTGTCCGGTGTCAACTAGGCGCTTCGAGGTGAATTCAACCACAAGTCAATACCGGCGAGCGTTCAACAGATGCGAGTCACAATGACGAAGCGGGAAATGTGATGCCGCCTGAATCTGGCTGGCGACCGAAGCTGCGCCTAAACGAAGGTTCCGCGGTGGTTTTCGGAAACCTCCCAAGGAACTTCGCGAGATCATCGCAAGCGAAATCGACCGTCTGACTAACCGATTGGATTCATCAGTAGTTTGAGTCCATAGTGACTGACGACGCAAACAAGCGTGACTCGGATAACATTCTCAGCGGTAACGGAGATAAAAAATCGCACGATCGGATACCGGGCAGTTCCAGCCCAGAGGCCCGCTATCTCGAAGGGCACGGGCTTGACAGCGAAGAAGATGGCGCGGTCCCCGTATTTGGCAGTCATCGGCTGCATGCGAGCGTACATACGGCCTTCACGGACGAAGCTTCGCCCTTTATACCCGAGGAAATATCCGACCATCTCGCCTGACGCCACTGCGAGGCCTCCGATGATTCCCAGCCGACAACCGGGCGTTCTTGAACAGCCGGATGTCCAGCATCGGCTCCCGTGAACGAAGCTCGAATATGACGAATGCAGCGCCCAACACAATTGCAGACCCGAACCCCGAAAGGACCACAGCGCCCTGCCAGCCACGTTCAGGGGCTTTTATGACAGAGCACAAAAGAGTTGACAAGGCGGCCGTGGACAAGACGGCGCCCCGGATATCGAGCTTGCTGACCTGGAATCACGACTGTCGGGAACCAACACGAATCCAGCCGCTAATATGGCCACGCCGATGGGTATGTTGATCAGGAACACCGATCTCCACCAATATTGCTCCAGGAGATAGCCTCCGATAACCATACCAAGCAGCACGCCGATGCCGGCCACTGCGCTCCAAATTCCGATTGCTTTTGCCCCCTCTTGACCAGGGAAAACGTCGAGGAAGATCGACAACATCGCCAGCATTATCATCGCGCCACCAACGCCCTTGAGGGCCCTGGCTGCTAACAACATGCCTGTCGAATCGGTGTAGGCCGCGCTCAGACTAGCGAGGCTGAAGACAATGATGCCGCTTTGTAGAAGTTTCTTCCTTCCATACCGGTCTCCGAGAAATCCCATCGTGAAGAGGAATCCGGCGAAGACCAGGATGTAAGAGCTAACTATCGACTGAAGCTCTGATGCTGTGGCGTTCAGGTCGTTCTGGAGCGTCGATATTGCAACATTAAGTATCGTTGTGTCTACGGCGATGAGCACGAGGTTGATGGACAAAACCAGCAAAGTCCACCAGCGTAACTGGTGCTTTCGAGATTATGATTGATCGATTGTTGAGGCGGATGACACTCAGTTCTCCCTGTATTCGCGTTGCGTGTAAAATTGGATTGATAATTTTAAGGCGGCGTGGTTAAGTATGACTGACCGTCAGTCACCGATGTGCAAGCGAAAATTGCCGGGTCAGGCCCTCGCTACAAGCAGTTTGTGAATTTGATTGGAACTCGAATGACTGATCATCAGTCGTTAATGAACATTTTGCAAAATTGAAGGCTACGGTCATCTGCATTTTATCTCCGGATGTGGTATCGGGTTGCGCGGGTGATGTTGAGCAGTCGAACGCCAGAATATCGAATCGAATCTAGCTGGCACGTCCGCGAATGATTATCTGCGCGTGCGCTTCCTCCAGGCCCTCCGCATCGGATCCGTCGCTGAAGCAAAACGCCTCTTGTAGGGGCGCCAGACGTCAAGCGCATCAACAACCTGGCGGCGAAATCTGGATTGATAGGCTTCATCTCCCCACTGTCGATGGACACCTGCATCATCCGGACGATGTTCAAGAACATCGGAGAATCGGGCATCGACGCCCCCACCTCTTCTATCGGTGATTCAACGCCCAAGTGCGCGAGCCTGCAAAGGTCCACGTTCTCAGAGCCGACATCGAACACCACGTGAATGAACAGCCTCATCCTCTGATCAAACGTCAGGGTCGGGTCCATCGCGGGCTTCAAACGGAGAGTAATCTCGTCCATCAACTTGAGGGCCAACTCCATGACCGCGGCCTTTTTGGAGTCGAAGTACAGGTAGAAGGTGCCCTGGGCGACTCCCGCCTCTTTCACAATGTCAGAGATTGTAGAGTTGTCGTAACCTTTTTCCCGTAAAACTCGCTGCGCTGCGGCAAGGATCTGTTCCTTGCGGATCGTTTCACTCTCTGTTCGTCGAATGGTTTGCATCTGAAATTTCGTTCATGAATTAACTGGCACAAGTCATAATGAATGACGATCAGTCAGTTATCAATCCCAGAATTGTTTGACACAAAATTTGTGGCAGATTACACTCGCGCCAGAAGAATTGGAGGCGCCAACGAACTGGTAATCCCCTCACACAGCGCCACAGACCCAGTTCGCCAAGCAAAGTAACATTCAAAGGAAACGTACGACGTATGCCAAGACGAGTTGGATACAAAGTAACCAGACCCGGCCGGAAAGCCGACGATCCTGAAATCGAACTGCCAATCGCTCAAGACATTCGCTCTGAGCCGGGCATACCGCGAAGGGACAACGAAGTATCTTATTACGCCAGGGAATTTCCGCTGGAGAGCGTGGCCGAGGAGCAAAGCGCGTCGGCTCAATGGGCATTGGACGTAAGAGAGGAAGCCGCTCCCGCGACCGCTGAGCTTTACCGAGAGCACGCAGAGGCTATCACTCCTATCGTCGAGTGGTTGAAGACAACCGGCGACCAACAGCCGACCGCCGAGCCATCAGGCGAAGACGTCAGCGACGTTATACGGGCCAAGGCTCGCGAACTGGGCTACGGTGAGGTGGGGTTCACACGATTCGACCGTCGATATGTCTATCAGGCCAAGCGTCAGTACGTTCGTGGCGAGCTAGCAACAGCCATCTGTCTCGCAGTGGAACAGGACTACGTGAAGTCTCAGGAAATCCCGTCTTTGGAGTCCGAATCGGCCCACGGCGAGGCCCATGAACGACAGGGCGAGCTTGCTAAAGAGATGGTGGAGTTCATTCACTCGCTGGGATACCGCTGTCAGGTCTGGGGACCAACGTGGCACTTCGGGCCGATGATACCGCTGTTCGTGGACGCGGGACTGGGCCAGCTCGGCATCAACGGCCAGTTGCTGTCCCCTCATTTTGGTTCGCGAGCGCGGCTTCAAGTCATAACCACCAACGCCAAGCTAAACTTGGATGCGCCGGTGGACTATGGAATCCATAAATTTTGCGACCTATGCCAGGTGTGTTCCATGCGGTGCCCTGGTAGAGCCATCACGCCTGATAAAGTGTGGTTCCGTGGTGTCGAGAAAAACAAGCTTGTATTCAAACGATGCCGTCCTGTTATGACTCGATATTCCGGGTGCGGCGTGTGCATCAAGGTCTGCCCGATCCAGAAATACGGGATGAAGCCGGTCATGGATCACTACATCGAGACTGGCGAGGTGCTGGGCAAGAGTTCTCCGAACCTGGAAGGATACACGCTCCCCGACAAGGGCTATTTCGCTCCTGGCAAACTGCCGAGGTTTGATTCTGATTTCTTCGACATGCCGCTTGGCCGCGCCGAGGACTGGCTGGTGGACAGGTTCAAGGAGAAGTTGGAGAGCGAAGAAGCGAACGGCGACGGCGCCAAGGACAAACTTTGGGAAGAGTACCGCCATGACCTGGAGCGGTCGCTAGAATTGAAGGCCTTGCCCGTGGACATGGGAATGGACCTGGGGGGTTGACGCCTGCATCAGTCTGGAACTTTGGTGGTGACAATGTCGCCGTCAGAAACGTTCAGTGCGTCCCTCAACCTGACCTGGGCGGCGGCATCGATGATAGTTTTTGGGTGGTCGCCAGTTCCGTCGGCGTTCGGGTCTATCCGCATTATGCATCCCTGGATTCCTGACACGGAACATGGCAATAAGCTGACCGACACGCGCCCGCCGTATTCCTCTTTCTACAGCAAAATTACACCTTTTGTGGGCAGGTCGTAGGAAACGGCGAGTTCGATACCCAAACTGCCAGGATACAAGGCCACGCCCGTCTCAGCGGTGTACAGTGTTTGAAGTTTCACCATGCAGTAAGAGAAATTTCCCTTGCCGCTTCGGACAGTTCCAGTTAATAACATAGGGCCCAAAATTCAGGAAATGTTTGTGTATAATGCCGTTGGTTTGATTGTGAAATGCGTCTGCTTCGTCGAGCAGGCATCTGGAGGAAAATTGACAAGAGGATACACTTATTGAACGTCATCGACCAAGTGAGCGCAATTCCGACCAAGGCCAGAGGCGTGTTCTATGGCTGGTGGCTTGTTGGAGTCAGTGGCTTCGTCATGGTTATCACCACAACACCTATGTTCCACGCTATGGGGCTGTGGTTCGTGGCCCTGGAAAGCGCTTTCGGATGGAATCGGACACAGCTATCGGTGGCATTCGCGCTGACCAGGGTCGAGGGCGGGATACTAGGGCCCGTTGAAGGATATCTGGTGGACAGGCTGGGCACTCGCCGTCTGGTTTTCATCGGCCTGACGATTATGGGCGTCGGGATGTTAGCGCTAGGCCAAATTCGCTCGCTCTGGATGTTTTACGTTGCCTACTTGATAATGGCGCTCGGGCAAGGCCTCGGCAGTTGGCTGCCTCTGATGACAATGCTCAACAACTGGTTCGACAAACGCCGAGCGATGGCGATGGGTTGGTCCAACTCCGTCAGCCGACTCGGCAGCCTGCTGATGATTCCGGCCATCGCATGGTCAATTGACCCGGAAGCGGACCGACTGGGATTCAGGATGACCGCGACGATCATTGGCCTCACATTGATAGTCCTCGCTTTCCCTCTGTCCCGACTCATCCGAAATCGGCCAGAGGATTACGGCCTGCTCCCTGACGGGGAAACGCCTTCTCACGCTCAAAGCGACAAAGCAGCGAACGCAGAAGCAGAAGACTCGCCGACCACTGACGCCTCAGAAATCGGTTTCACGGTCAAGCAAGCTATCTGGACACGTGCATTCTGGTTAATATCCATCGGCCACGGGTTCACATCAATGGTGTTGATAGCCATGATGGCCCACCTGGCTCCCATGCTCACTGACCGGGGGCATTCCATCCAAACCGCCGCATTCGTTGTCACCGTGTACAGCGCCACATCAATGGTTTTTCAGCTAATTGGCGGCTACATTGGTGATAGGGTTCCCAAGAGATTTGCGCTCTTCGTGTTCACTTTAATTCAGGCGCTCGCGGTGTTCATTTTGACGTTTGGGCCGGAAACGTTGTCGATTGCTTACACGTTCGCAATCCTGTTCGGCATTGGCTTCGGAGGCCGCAACCCGCTCACCGTCTCGATTCGAGGCGAATACTTCGGACGGCGCTCTTTCGGCAAAATCATGGGCGTCTCGCAAGTGCCAATGAACATCCTGCTACTCATCGCTCCAACGATGGCTGGAATCTTGAGAGATATTCAAGGCAATTATACGACTGCGTTCGGCATCCTGGCCGTGTTGAACGTGTTTGGCGCGATACTTTTCCTCTTCGCCCTCAAGCCAAATCTCGTGATTAACGACTCAGAGACCATCCGGTCAGGATCGAGCCAGGAGACTGTCAACGACAGGCGTTAGAACAATACCCCGACACGCCTTAATCTGGAATCAGACAAAACCTCGGGTGGCGGTCTAGACATTCTCAATAAGCCGGCCTCACTGTGGCCAAGATGTTTCCGGCGCATCGATCACACCCTACCCGACAATATGCTTATATCTGGCGGTCACAACAGCAGGGTTGCCGACATACCCCCTTAGCTCAAAGGGACAGGCTCGCAACCTATCCCTTCTTGCGCTTCACCAATATTATTCGGGTCGTAAGGTCCTCTGTTGACGCTCCGACGGCGCGCTGTTAAACTCGCCACGGTAATCAGGCGGCGTCGCTCTCCTTTTCGGATTCGGGGGCGTAGGACCTCAATGTAATGGGCTTCACAGGCGGCTCCAAGTCTCGCAAGAATCCGCACTGGAGACACTGTTTGTAATCGCCGTACATGTCTCTGTTTGTCAGCAGGTCGCCTAAGCAGCGGGGGCACGACTTGATTTCTAGCATATCGTTTCTCCTAAACATTCGAACTCAATTCTTTCGGCTCTGGGCCCCACTTCGATTGTGCCCATTTTAGTACGGGCGTTCTAACTGGTCAAGGTTTTTAAAACCTTTGTTCTAACGAGTTTTTCTGGCGCTTCTTCCTGATCGAACGACAGGCAGACGAAAGCATTAACGAACCCTTGGGAGATAAATGTATGCCTGAAATGGCCTTATCAGACCTCAAGGTTCTGGATTTGACGCACGGGATATCAGGGCCATACTGCACTAAATTGCTGGGCGACTACGGGGCCGATGTCATCAAAATCGAACGCCCCGGTTCAGGCGATTACGCCAGACAGATTGGCCCATTTCCAAAAGACGTCCCACACCCCGAAAAGAGTGGCACGTTTCTTCACCTGAACACTAACAAGCGTAGCGTGACTCTTGACCTGTCCACCGAATCTGGCCGTGATGTGGCATTGAAGCTGGCCCGACGAGCAGACATCGTGGTCGAAAGCTTTCGGCCTGGCGTGATGGCCGATTTCGGCCTGGACTACCCGATTTTGAACGGAGAAAATTCGGCGTTGGTCGTCACGTCCATCTCGAACTTCGGTCAAACCGGACCATACCGCGACTGGCGCGCATCGGAACTGATTTTCTACGGGATGGGAGGTGAGTTATATTCCACAGGTCTAGCCGACCGAGAGCCGATCAAAATGGGCGCCGATGTCGGCCTTTACCAAGCTGGTTCTGTCGCCGCCTTCGCGACGTTGAGCGCGTCATTTTCAGCGCGGGAAGCCGGCCAGGGGGAGCATATCGACATCTCGATCATGGAGACGCAAGCAGGATCGATTGACCGGCGGATGAGCATGCTGTTGGCTTACCAGTACAACGGTGAGCTAAGCGGTCGTTCCGCCGACGGGCCGAACGGCTTGGGAGGCTATCCCAGTGGAGTGTATCCCTGCGCCGACGGCTACTTTCAGATAACCAGCGGCACGAGGTATTTCCCACGAATTGTGAAGATGCTTGGAGAACCAGAGGAGCTTCTAGACCCGAAATGGCATACTCCCGAAGCCCAATCTGACCCGGAGTTGGAAGCGGAATTCGATGCGTTTTTTTACCCCTGGCTGATGGCCCGAACCAAATATCAGATTTGGGAGGCCGCTCGGAGCGCAAACGTTCTCAGCGGCCCGCTTAATACGATGGAGGATATCGCAAACGACCAAGTCTTCCAGTCAAGGGGCGCTTTTTCAAACGTCGACCACCCTGAAGCGGGAGATTTCGCCTACCCCGGCAGGCCTTTCATAATGGAGCATTCGCCCTGGAGCATACGACGGCCCGCGCCGCGCTTGGGTGAACACACCGACGAGGCGCTTTCAGAGTCAGGATACACGGCTGACGACATTTCACGATTCAGAGAAAAGAGGGTCGTGTGACTGGACACCGAAACGACACAACCTCAAAAACTGACGCAAGAAAACTGCCACTGTCGGGCATCAGAGTTCTGGACATGACCGTCGTGTGGGCGGGGCCTTACTGCACGACCCTTCTAGCAGACATGGGCGCTGAGATCATTAGAGTTGAGTCCATACAGACGATGGGAGCGGCGACCCGTGGGCCATTCGCTCGGCCCTCACAATTTTTCATTGACTCCATGCCGCCATTCGTGGGCGCAATGCCTGGCCGCGAAGCAGGCAAACGTCCCTGGAATCGTCATCCTTTGTTCAACGCCCATGCCCGCAACAAAAAAAGCATGACAGTTGACTTGCTAAGACCCGAAGGATTGGACATTTTCAAGCGCATGGTCGCCATAAGCGACGTGCTTGTCGAGAATAACCCAACGGAGACCATGGAAAAACTGGGCATTTCCTACAAAGAGCTTCGAGAGATCAATCCGCGTTTCATCATGCTAAGAATGCCAGCATACGGCAACGAAGGCCCATATCAGAATCACAGGTCGTTGGGCGTCCATATCGAAGGCGTCATAGGCCACACGCTGATGCGAGGCTACGCGGACATGGACCCGTCTTCCAACACCAACGTTTACATGGCTGACGCCGCTGCCGGTGTCGGCGGCGCGATGGCAGTTGCCACTGCGCTCAACTATCGGAGACGCTCTGGCAAAGGCCAGCTCGTGGAGCTGTCCCAGGCAGAGAACGCCCTGCCCTATCTCGGCGGCGCGTTCATGGATTATTCGATGAATAACAGAAATGCTTCAACGCTGGGCAACAGGCATCCGACCGCTATTCAGGGAGTGTACCCGTGCGCCCAGGATGACACGTGGGTCGCCGTCACGATTTTCGACGAACGAGACTGGGAGCTGTTTTGTCAGGCGATAGGAAATCCGGTATGGATGTCAGACGCCCGATTCGCCAATCACGCCTCTCGTAGGGCAAACCACGACGCCCTGGACGCCATGATAACCGAGTGGAGCCGGTCGCAAGGGCATCGCCACGCTATGGAAATTCTGCAATCCCACGGCGTAGCTGCCGGGGCCGTCCTAGATCAAAAAGACGCATCTGAGGATCCACAGTACACGGCGCGAGCGATGTTTGAAGAGGCCTTCCAAGAAGATTTGGGAACTTACAGTTATCCTCGCGCTCCGTTTAAGATGTCCCGAAGTCCCGTGAAGATCGACCGTGGTCCGGTGCGCCTGGGTGAGGACAACGAGTATGTGTACAAAACACTGCTCAAGCTTTCAGACGCAGACTATGACCGACTTGTGGAGTCTGGTCACATCGGAATGGACTACGCGCCTCACGTGAAATAACGAACACCCGATACCGAGCCACCCTCAAAAAGCACCGGGGCGCAGGATTGTGCGCCCCGATTCACTAGACGCCTAGTTCTGTGTGACTCGCCGTATTCGGCGACGAACCGTCCACACAAATGCGGCTCTCAGCAGTCCCGTCATGACCACCAGACCCCATGTTCCGACGCCCGGAACAGGTGTCGGAGGATCTCGGTCTGGTTCCTCGACCTGTTCAGGACACAGCTCGATGTAGAAGAACCGGTCGCTGCCGGAGCCTTTCATCATGCGTATATGGCCGTCGAGAACGTCCAGTTCCACTATCCACATTTCTGCCGCAGCGCTGGCGCCAACGGTCACTGTTATCGCAGTGTCCATTAAGATCGTGGTCGTCGCGCCCATGTAGGTCACAATGCCGCTGCTGGCGTTTTTGATGGTTATCTTGAACTGGCCCTGTCTGGTTCACGCCATTGCTTGAGCTGTCGGTCGTGAAGGTTAGCTTCACCACTTCGCCCGATTCAACGTTGATCGTCCAGTCCTGTTCCACACCCTCTAGGCACGAAATATCCTCCTGTCCGATGGCCAGATATTTGTCTTTTGAACCCAGCTTGTAGTGATGGGCATTTCCAGTGTAAGCCACGGTGAACGGGTAACGTTTGCCAGGGATGAGGAGGAGCGGTTGCTCAACCGCGTTCTCGTCGCCCAAAGTCGTGGGATGCGTCACGGTGATAGTCGTCGTCGCGCTGTTTTCGTCCTTGATCGTCACAACGATTGTTCCACTCTCAGAGGAATTTACGGATACCGTAGCCACCTTCAGCGCCGTCGCGACCATGCTTGAGGTCGTCGCTCCGGTCCACACCAACTCCCAATCGTGGGTGTTGTCGGTTTCGAATATGCCGATGATGCATGAGCAATTATCGTCAGGCACTCCTTCGGGGGGTGGGGCAGTGCTCATATTATCGAAGTTGCGACCGCTGACCACGCCGCCAGACGGTATATTCTCGACCAGCGCGCGTCCAGTGTCCGTCAATTGCCCGCGAATCTCCCCTGAGAGGAGGGTTGAGCTATGCAGGTTGACGTTGAGCGCGCCCGCATTGAAGATCGCGACCTCCGAAGAGGTTAACGTCTCCATGCCCGATACGGGTTCAGTGAACGCAATCGAGGATGCTCCAGCGGCAAGAACAGGGTCAACTAGGACAGATCCGGTGGCCGTTGCGCTGCCCTGGTGGATGTGCAAACCAGTCGTTGTGCCGCCTTGAAGCCCCATCTAGGTGACTTCGAATGTCAGCTTGCTAGAGGAGGCTTCAAGGTTAATAGATGCCCAACCCATCGCAGTGGACGTAGTGGGCGGCGCTTGGCCCGCTCCAATCAACGCTGCGCCGAACTGTGAAGGCGCTGTCTACTTCCAACCGGATTTTTGCGCCTCTCGAATGCACTGGAGTCCGGCTGGGAGGTCTTTCAGTTCGTAATTGCCGCTTGAGTCCGTGACATCCGTCACTGCGCCGCTGTCACGAACGCCATTATTGTTGGCGTCGTGGAAAATGTCCCAGCCCGCCAGGCCCGGCTCGCCGCTATCCAGTTTGCCGTTGCCATTGAGGTCGTCAACTTCTTGCCTTCGATGGTGCCCTTGCCGCTCTTGGCCTCGTCTGCGTCCATATCGTGGATCAACGTTCCGTTGGCGTCACCATTGGTGGGCCTGGAATCGTTCTCGAAATCGTCCACCGGCGCGCCAATCGACGTCCTCGTGTCTATGGCTGGGGAGCCTGCATTCAACTGAAAACGAAGTCAGTTATTCGCCTATTTATCACCGGCTAAAATGAACTCCACGCTAAGCTATTAACATGGTCACAAACAACCCAATATCTGACGATTGTTCCATAGTTGCCATCGCATATTTGGGCATGTTTATCAAGGCATCTATCCGGTAATGCGACGAGTTCTCGATGCACGAATTACCAAACTAATTCGGCTACAGTTACACTGGCATTGTCCTGCCTGTGTACTCGCGCCCAACATTTGCGACAGCCTCGCCTCCCTGACCTCCAGAGCTAACCTTGACGCCCTCGTCAATCTTTTGCGGCGCGTTATCAACGGTCATTCCTTCCAGGAACGCAATCCCTGCCTCCAGGCAGGCCTTCCGCACACGTTCGCGGGCCTCTTGAAGTTCATCAGGCAGCGGCTCGCCGGGGAAGTTTTTGTAACCGTAGGACATACTCATATCCCCTGGCCCCCACTCCGCGAAAGAAATGCCCGGCACCCTGGTCGTGACCTCCACGTTGACGAGCGCACGGCGATTTTCGATCTTCAGCCCCAGCATTAGCTCGCCGTCTGGATTCAGGGGCCAAGGCTCGGCCTTGTCCAGGTATTCGTCAACCGACACCCCCCAGACCTTTGAGGCCGACAATTGGCCGGCTGAACCGCGCTGTCCTTGCGCCAGTCCTCTGCCGACGCCCACAGTCTGAAAGGGATAACGACACGATTCCACGAACGCTCTGACTGCCCCTGGAGTCTCTGCATGGCACAGAAGAATCCCGTGGACTCCACGCGCCAGAATCTGTCGAAACTGCCACGCGTTGGCCCTAACAATATCTTCGGTTGAACCATCAACTGGAGGCTCAACAACGACAGCGGGAGTCCGGTGACCGCTGTTGGTCGGGCCTCCGTCGACGAGGCCGCGCATAAATTCATCCAACCCTGGCATGTCGAAGGCGCCATGTTCCATGCCGACGTTCACGTAATCGGCCCAAGTGCCGGCCATCTCCTTGCCGCCTTCGTAGCTAAGATTCGCTCCGGTGTGGCCGCCCTGATAGTAAATCGGTTGGCCCTGGTCGAGCAACTCAATCGCTTTGTTTATCCTTTTGGGCATCAATCACCTCTGTGCATTTGTGTTTTTGAGAGCTTCGACAACCTTGATTTAGACGCCGTGAAGTTTATCTGAAACTCTCACCTGACGCCACCAGACACACCACGGTTCGGAGTTCGAGCCAACGCCACAAGAACCGCGCCGACCAACATGAGACCGAGAAACGAGGCAAAGGCCAACCCGTAGCTGTTGTTGATGTCATAAGCTGCGCCTGCGATTATCGGGCCGATAGCAAAGCCGGACACCATGACAGCCCGGTTTGTGCCGTAGATCGCGCCCAGGTTTCTTCTTCCGAAATACTCCGCGAGAAGAATGGCCCCGACTGCCGCAACGCCTCCCTCCGAGAACCCTCTGAGGAGAGCGAAGGTGTATGTCTCGAACACGGTGTCTGTGACCAGCAACAGCGCGACGCTGGCCGCTCTAATCAGGTATATCGCGGCCAGCAACAGTCGAGGCGAAAATTTTTCGGTTAGCGTCCCCCACCACACATTCCCGACCGCTGAAGCCAGGAAACTGAAACTCACCGACCCCACCGCTGCCGTCGAACCAAGCCCTTGCTGCACCAGATATGGGACCATGTGCAACCCAATGCCGGTGCTCCCGATCCCGGTCGTGAACACTGCGGCCAGGATCAACCAGTACGTCGGGGTTCTCAGAGCATCAGAGACGGTCCATGACTGTTCATCCGTTACCCGAGCTTTCATGGTCGCCGCTGACGGCTCAGGAGTTTCTCTACCGTCAATCTGAAGCCCTATGTCCTCCGGTTGCCGTCTGACAATCAATGCGACTGGCATTACGCCAACCACGGCCATCACAACGGCCGACACTCCCCACGCCTCCCTCCATCCCCAGCCTTGTATTACCGTCTGAGCCAACAAGGGTAAAATGATGCCTCCGGTGGATGTCACGAAGAACAAACCCGCCATCGCCCTTCCCCTGTACTTCAGAAACCAATTAGCCACCGCGGGTGGAGACACTGACTGCACGAATCCTTGATCGGACAATCGCGCCATTCCGAACGCGAAATAGAAACCCAACAGCGTCTGCATCAGAGACAGATAAATCATCGCCACAACGATCATGAGACCGCCAATCGACAGGATCGCGCGCGCGCCGATTCGATCAGAGACACGGCCCATCACCGGAGCAGCGACGGCGCCCAGGATGGCGCCGACGCTGGTCGCTCCTGAAATCTGCGTGCGATTCCAGCCGAACTCGTCCGACATCGGAAGCACGAACACGGTCAACATCCCGATGGACGTGACCGAGTTGGCGAAGTTGATTCCTGAAATAGCAGCCAGCGCCAGCCAGCCGTAATATATTTTGCCGCCCAATAACCGCATCTTAGCCCAAATCCGAAGGCATGAAATCCGACTACCTTACGGTATCAGGCTGGTCGCGCGGGCGTATGTTATTATGACGCCCGCGCCGAGCGCTAACTTGCAGACGCTTAAACCCACGAATCGGAGGACTTCGGATGGTCAGAATCGCAGTAATACCTGGTGACGGCATCAGCCACGAGATCATGCCCGAAGCGGTCAAGACCCTGGAGACAGCTCACGAGCTTTACGAATTTGCCCTCGATTACGAAATTTTCGACTACGGAGTGGAACATTACCTAAAAACCGGCAGCGTGGTTCCCGAGGACATCGACGATATCATCACGGCGTTGCCTGCCACATTTGACGCAGCGCTTTTCGGGGCTGGCGGCACCGACCCTCGCGTTCCATCGGGCGAAAGCGCTCAGGCTGTCCTGCGAGGCCTCAGGAGGGGGTTGGACCTATACGCCAATGTTCGGCCATGCAGGCTGTTGAACGATGACCTCAGCCCTCTCAAGGGAAAAACTAGTGATGACATAGATTTCGTGGTCATCCGGGAGAACACCGAAGGATACGAAAGCGGAACCGGGGGCAATTTCAAGGTCGGAACCCCTCTAGAGAGCGAGATTCGGCCCGAATACAACACATACGGCGGCGTCCGTCGCGTGATCGAGTTCGCTTTCAATTTCGCGGAACAACAAGGCCGCAAACAGGTCGCGGTCGCCGAGAAAGGCCTGCCCAACGGCCTATGGTCTCGCGTGTTCGAAGAAGTGTCGGCTCAACACCCGGCCATCGAGCCTCGGCACGTCCACGTTGACACAATGGCTTACCTCATGATTACGGCGCCAGAGTTGATAGACATCGTGGTAGCTGAAAACCGGGCGGGAGACATCCTGAGTGACGTCGGAGGAGCGATCCAGGGCAGTCGCGGCCTAGCTCCTGCAGGGTGTTTCAACGCCGAGAAGGACTTCGCGTATTTTGAGCCTGTGCACGGCACCGCGCCGGACATCATAGGTCAGGGCATCGCGAATCCGATGGCCGCAATCATGGCCGCCAAGATGATGCTGGACTACAAGGGACACCTCGAGGCGGCAGACGCCATCGAACGCGCGGTGCGAGCGACAATCGCCAGCGGGACCGTGACGTCAGACCTCGGCGGCTCAAGCTCGACGGCTCAGGTGGGTGAGGCTGTTCGAGATGCGCTACAAAGGGACGCGGCCAACTAAGTTCGCGGAATTTTTCAAGGCTTGAACCGTCTGCTGTGATTGTTCAAATGCGCATCCGATTATCGGTCACCACTCCGGCCACCGTACAAATCCAAAATCGTCTGTCAGTTTCATTAAGCTCGAGCCATCTTTGTTCATCACGTACAAATTTGATTCTTCGTTTCGGTTCGACGAAAACACGATTTTCGCGTCATCTGGGGACCAAGCGGGGGACCAATTTACGATGTTGTTCGCCTCACTGGTGGTCAGTCGTTTAACGTTTTCTCCGCTAATTTCCATAACATAAATTTCGGTCGGACCGTCGCGGCCGGATTGAAATTCTATTTGTGATCCGGCGTGCGACCAATCAGGTGCATTGTCCGATGGACCCTTCTCGTTCATAAGATCAGTCTGGATCGAACCGTCAGCATTCATAACATAAATATCGGATGCGTCGTCGCGGAGTGTATCGAATGCGATCATTAGGCCATCTGGCGACCAGACCGGAGACAAATCATTCTCAGAGTGATTCGTGACGTTCCTCTCGTTCGACCCATAAGAATTCTTCACGTATATCTCTCGGTTGT
>DCAW01000158.1:0-1784 GCA_002313895.1 Dehalococcoidia bacterium UBA1123 | reverse complement strand
GTTGTCTCCAAAACCGGCAACGAATACGATCTTGCCGATCGGCGTCAGCGTGACGGTCGGAGTATGCGTAGGTGTAGGCGTTGGAGTGGGTGACGTGGTTGGTGTCGGCGTAATTAGCCACTGTGGAGTGATGGTCAACGCATTGTCTCCTTCGTCGCTCTCATCGACATCCTCTGTCAGATCAACCAACAAACCAATTGTGTGCGGTATTGAGGAATCCATGGCGTCAAGTTCTCGGTTTGCAATATTTTTGATTGCGCGAGCTCCAAGTCCTTCAACGGGGAAGACGAAAACCACATCGCCATCAACCGTAATTCCAACCTGGAACTCTAGAACGATTGCTTGATCAGACGCGTTCGTGATTGCCCAGCCAATAAATGTTGGATCGCCAGGGTCAAACACGTCTGCGGTGTTGGGAGGAATTTCTACAAAACTGGATATTGACTTGGCGACAACGAACGGAGCGTCCCAATTCACAGGCTGAAAAGGTTTCAGGTTCGGAAGAACTGGAGTAGGCGTCGGTGAATTTGGACAAGTGATACCGGCGAGGGCCATGCGCCGATTTCCAAATCGTCTGAAAAGGCTAGTTAGACGCTCAATCGATCTATACTGGCAAAGCGGGGGCGACCCAGAGTGCAAGGATTCGCGAAACTGAGAGGCTAAGGGTTCGCCGCCATCTGGCGGGGAGCCATCTTCATCGGCACGAACAGAGTTAGGAGCGCCGAGAGCGCTGTGAGGATTCCAGCGTAGTAGTAGACCGCGCCGTACCCTCCAAAATTGTCGATTACCAAAAATCCCAGGAAGGGCGACGCCGCGCCCAGGATTCCGGTTATGCCGAATATCAGTCCGACCGCCGCGGCCTCAGTCCCCTTCCCAACGACGTCCAACACCGCAGCCTGAATAATTTGGTGCAGCGCAAAGCTGAACAACCCCATACCCGAAAACACCACCATCAGCATGACACCGTCGCCGGCAATGACAGTGACCAGGGAGAAGGCCGCCGCCAACAAAAATCCCGGAACGAGCACGGATTTCCTGCCAAAACGGTCAGAAAGCGAGCCCATCACCGGAGCCGATATTATCCCCATTCCGGTCAATAGTGAGTAGTGGATGCCGGCGCTCAAATGTCCCTTGCCCAGTGTTTCTTCCAGGTAAAATGGCGACCACGCGAACACTGCGTCCAGGCCGATACCTCGCAATATCGCGGCAACCACTAGCAGTAGGACCACCGGGTTTTTCATGATTCCAAAAGTGTCTCTGAGGTGCGCGCTGAACTCCGTCGGCGGGTCGTCTCCACCCTTTCCGATGTCTCTAAGAGACCACCACACGAACACTCCCATCATGAAAGCGGGAACAGCGTAGATGAACAGCACACTCCGCCAGGAGCCGACGAGTCCGAGAATCGCTGCTGCCATAATCGGCCCCGCCACATTCCCCAAATTGGCTCCGAAACCGTGGATGGAGATGGCCCAGCCTCGTCGGTCTGGGAATAACTGGGACAGTGAAGCCGCAGCAGGCAGATGCCACAAAGCTCCAGGGATCGAAGCGAAAAATGTCGTGACCAACAAAATGGGGAAATTCGGTGATATGCCGACCAAAGTAAATAGAACGCCTGCGCCAAACATACATCCGGCCAGCATCATACCCCAGTACCGCTTCAGCATATCGACAACCAAGCCGCCGCCGAGGTTGACGATTCCAAATCCAGCGAAACGAAAGGCAAGCACCACCGACACTTGAATATTCGACAAGCCAAAATGCGAGGAGATTGTAGGCATCAGCAC
>DCAW01000049.1 GCA_002313895.1 Dehalococcoidia bacterium UBA1123 | reverse complement strand
GAACTCGATTACATCTTCGATGGTGGTGTCTTGCCAATTCGACCTGCATCAACCGTGATCGACTTGTCGGGTGAGCTCCCGCAAATTCTCAGGCACGGCGGGGTGTCTCAAGAGGCGATTGAATCCGCCCTCGGCGTCGAGTTTCAACACGGGATGGTGTAGTCTGTACGTGAACGGATAAAATCGAGCCGGCTCATGGAACGATAAGTCAGATTCCGAACCGTTCCAATACACAGGCGACTCGCAATTGAAAAAATATCGGCAGCATCCAGAGGACAGCGCTTTTGACAACCGCAACAAAGTTTGACGACTTCGCCCAGATGGTGGATTCCGAACTTAAAGACCTTTTTGCAACCCGGAATCTGCCTTTGTATGACATGATGGTATATCACCTGGGATGGGATGAGACTCCCACTCCTATATCAACCCCAAGCCAACGAAGTCACGGCGTTCTGAGCGTGGGAAGCACCCTGGCAAATGGGGGCGATCCAGAGGTAGCGATTCCAGCCGCCGCTGCTGTTGAACTAGCGGACAAGTTCTGTGAAATTCACGACGACGTGCAGGGCGGCAAACCCAAACGCGGCGACAGAGACGCCGTGTGGTGGGTGTGGGGGCCTGCCCAGGCGATCAACACCGGCGACGGGATGCACGCGATGGCCCGCCTGTCTCTGTTCCGTCTTCTAGACCGTGGCGTAAACTCGGAGACGGCTTTCAAAGCGGTGCAGCTTCTTGACGAAGCGAGCCTCCTTGCCTGTGAAGGCCGATTCATAGACCTCCAAGCTCAAGAGCGCGTCGATATGACGTCAACTGCCTATCTCAAGATGGCTTGGGATAAGGAGGGCGCTCTGTACGGGTGCGCTGCGGGATTGGGCGGATTGATCGCCGGGGCCGACCCTGAACAAATCAATGCTCTGAGGTTGTTTGGCTCGCATTTGGGGACAATATTCCTGATTGGCAAGGAACTGTGTCAGCTAGATGCTGTCGGTTCTCTGTCTAAGAAGGCAGACGAAGACCTGATGAACAAAAAGAAGTCCCTGCCGGTTGTGATGGCATTCGAGAACGCAACCGCGTCGGGCCGGCGCAAGCTTGGAGACTATTATTTCAAACGAGTGTTGGAACCCGATGACCTGCCTGGATTGGCAGAGTTGGTGAACGAACTCGGAGGCACAGATTCGGCGCGCGCCGTCCTAGAGACCGAGAAATCGTCAGCGTTCACCGCGCTAGAATCCACAGGACTAAACTCGGAAGGCAAAGCGCTTTTGGCCGAATACATGTCTCTGATGATGGAGTCAACGAGTGCCGACTAAACGGTCTGTTTCTGACATGGATGTCGAGGGCAGAACTGTGCTCGTTCGAGTGGATTACAATGTAACTTTTCGACCAGATACCACTGAAATCTCCGACGATTCCAGAATCCGGGCGACTCTGCCAACCTTAGAATTGTTGAAATCGCGGAACGCCAAAATCGTGCTTTGTTCCCATCTGGGCAGGCCAAAAGGTCGGGTTATCGAAGAACTGCGTATGAAACCTGTAGCCGTGAGGTTGGCGAATTTATTGAAACAGGATGTCATCTCAACCCGTGATTGCGTGGGATCAGAGGTGTCAGACCTAGTTTCATTGGCGCCGCAAAACAGCGTCGTAATGCTGGAGAATCTCCGGTTTCATCCCGGCGAGGAGAACAACGAACCTGAGTTTGCCGAAGAATTGGCCGCGCTGGCCGACGTGTATGTGAACGACGCCTTCGGCACAGCTCATCGCGCCCATGCTTCGACTTTTGGCATCACACAACATTTGGATTCCGCTGTCGGGTTGTTGATGGAAAGAGAACTTCACATGTTGGGCAAGGCGTTGGAGAATCCAGCGCGACCCTTCAGTGTCGCCCTCGGTGGAGCCAAAGTTTCTGACAAGATCCGCATGATTGAACATCTCGCTGGCAAAGTGGACACGTTTCTAATCGGCGGTGGAATGGCATCAGCGTTCCTCGCAACTCAGGGCCTGACAGTCGGTGCATCCAGAATCGAAGACGCAGGTCTCAAACACGCCCGAAATGTGACGCGAATGAGCAAAGAACGAGGATTCAATCTCATAATACCGTCAGATGTGGTTATCGCCGATAAATTTAAGCGAGATGCATCATCGAAGACCGTGATATCGTCAAATATCTGCGAGCCGTGGCTGATAATGGACATCGGTGACGAGACTGCGCGCCGGTACGGGAACGAACTACAACGATCAAACACCATATTTTGGAACGGACCAATGGGCGTGTTCGAGTGGGAGTCCTTCTCCAAAGGAACCACAAGCGTGGCGCGTTCAGTTGCCAGAGCCGCCGGGACGTCAATCATAGGCGGTGGGTCGACAGCAGACGCGGTTTACACTCTTGGCCTCGAAAAAGAGATGTCCCACGTGTCGACCGGAGGAGGCGCGTCGTTGGAGTACCTAGAAGGGCGCGACCTCCCCGGAGTTTCTGCTATTCAAGACGCCTGAATTTGAAAATGCACTTCCCATAGATTTATCAAAAGAGAGCGCAAAGTTTTGATCGAGTTTCCCTACCTGAATGAAATATGCATGGAGACCGGCTCGAAGATCGTCATGCTAGTAGTTGATGGGCTGGGTGGTCTCCCTGATCCAACGACAGGGAAATCCGAACTGGAAACCGCACATCTACCCAATCTGGACAAACTTGCCCAAATAAGCGAAGCGGGCGTGACAACTCCAGTTTTGCCCGGAATTACGCCAGGCAGTGGGCCGGGGCACATGGCTTTGTTCGGATATGACCCCATCAAGTATCTTGTCGGGAGGGGAGCGTGTGAGTCTCTTGGAGTCGATATCCAACTGGGTCCGAACGCCGTCGCGGCGCGAGCGAACTTTTGCACTCTGGACTCTGAAGGCAAAATAATTGATCGCAGGGCAAGCCGAATTGATTCTGATAAAGCCATTGCCCTAGTGGATATGCTAGGCGGTATTCAAGGATCAGCCAATGCGTCGGTTGAGGTGCATCATGTGCAGAGCTATCGGTTCGTTTTAGTTCTCCGGGGCGATGACTTGGGAGATTCGCTGGCGGACACCGATCCTCAGACGTTGGGTGACCAACCTCTGCAAGCGGTTCCCAAGAATCCGCAAGACGGGTACGCATTTCGCACAGCTCAGGTCGTTAACGCGTTCGTGAACCAAGCCAATGAATTGCTAGCGAACGAGGACAAGGCAAACTCATTGTTGCTACGCGGATTCTCCAGGGAACCTGTCGATTGGCCCGATTTTGGAAAGAGTTACCGACTCAACCCAGGAGCAATTGCCGCTTATCCTATGTACAGGGGATTGGCTAAGATCACAGGCATGACGCTGTTGGAAGCAGGGGATAACTTCGACACCGAATTGCAGACACTCGAGGACAACTACGCAAACCACGACTATTTCTTTCTTCATTACAAACCTGCAGACGCTGCGGGAGAAGACGGAAATTTTGATTTGAAAGTGAAGCGCCTTGAGGAACTCGACTCTCAAATACCGAGAATCCTCGACCTGAACCCTGACGTTCTGGTGGTATCTGGGGATCATTCAAGCCCCTCTATCATGGCATCCCATAGTTGGCATCCGGTGCCATTGCTCATCAAATCTCAACTTTCCATGCGTCTCGGAGTGGACCGTTTCACCGAGCGGGCATGTTCTCTAGGGTCGCTTGGGTATCGATCTGCAATCGATGTTATGATATTAGCATTGGCTCACGGCGGGAAACTCAAGAAATTTGGAGCTTGAGAAATCAAAGCAACGATTAACATATGACGATATAGCAATGGGTTTAATCGTTGGTAATTGGAAAATGAACACGACGGTCACTTCGGCGATCATGCTCGCAAATGCTGTCAAAGTTCAGATTGAGGGCCAGTTTGGCCCTGAAGTAGTAGTTTGCCCGCCGTATGTGTCCCTATATTCAGTGTCTGAGACGCTTCGAGGCTCCAGAATCAGCGTAGGGGCGCAAAACATGCACTCTGAGACCAACAACGGGGCGTTCACAGGGGAAATCTCTGCTGAAATGCTGGCTCAAATCTGCCAATATGTGATCGTCGGACATTCCGAACGTCGGACATATTTCTCTGAAACCGATCTGTTTATCAACTTGAAACTCCTGGCGGCTTTGTCCGCGGGCATCACTCCAATTTTATGTGTCGGGGAGAAGCGGGAAGATCGCGATTCTGGCCGAGCGCATGACATTGTGTCATCTCAACTTGATGCAAACTTAAACGGCATGGATCTGGATTCGAAGATTGTGGTCGCATACGAACCCGTTTGGGCGATCGGCACTGGACAGTCGGCAAGTCCTGAAATAGCGCAGGATATGATGTTCCACATCAGAGAGATTCTCGCTGACCTCTTAGGAAACCAGTCCGAAGCGATTCCATTGCTGTACGGCGGCAGTGTGAACGAGGACAACATCGGGGTTTACGTCAGTCAGGCGGATATAGACGGAGCGTTAGTAGGGGGCGCAAGCCTGAATGCAGGCGCATTCTGCCGCCTGATCGCCAACGCGTCCCGCACAGAGCGTTAATATGCCCACGCGATTGTCAGATCCGCTGGTCGTCATCTTAGGGCCGACGGCCACAGGCAAAAGTCATCTGGCGATGCAACTTGCGACGAAATTCAACGGCCAAATAATCAGCGCAGACAGTCGCCAGGTCTATTCGTCGATGGATATAGGCACCGCCAAACCTTCTCATGCTGACCAGCAGGCGATCCCACATCACGTCATTAATGTTGTGGACCCCGACGCCAGCTTCGGCCTGCAAATGTTCAAGTCCCTTGCGATCGAAGCATACAGAAACGTAAAATGTGACGGCAATCTGCCATTTTTAGTCGGTGGCACCGGACAATATGTGTGGGCCGTATTAGAAGGCTGGCAGGTTCCGGATGTCCCACCAAATGAAACCTTCCGCAGACGATTAGAGACATTGGCTGCAGAATCTGGTGTCGATGCGGTATTCGAATTGCTAGCTTCGGTAGACAATGAGGCGTCTGATAAGGTTGACCCCCGAAATCTGCGGCGAATCATTCGAGCGATCGAGATCGCAAGACATGGGAAACGAAACTCGGGACCGCGGACGATTGACCCAGGATTCGATAACCTGATTATCGGATTGAAGATGGATCGACAGCGATTGTACAAGCGCATCGACGACAGGGTAGATGAGATGATGGCGTCTGGTTGGCTTGATGAAGTCCGATCCTTGTTAGCCCGGGGGTATGATAGTTGCTTGGCTTCGATGACAGGTGTTGGGTACCGTGAATTATCTGCGCATATCCACGGCGATATCAGCTTGGACGAAGCGGTGACCAAAACGAAGTTTCGCACGCATCGGTACGCCCGCCAACAGCACGCTTGGTTTAGAGCCGACGATCCGAGAATCCGATGGATTGACGCCGGAGATGAAATGGACTTGGCTACTACGATTTTGCAAGAATGGTTGGACATCTCTGATCGGCAAGTCGATAACACCGGGCGATAGGCTCTGAGACTCCCGAACCTTCGCGCGATGCCCGGCCTCAATATCGGCAAGAATCAGTTGGCCGGTAGCCGAACTTGCCACGAACCAAATCATCAAAGTCGTCTTTCGGAGACAGTTTATGAAATTCAAGAAGATGCATGGCGCAGGCAATGACTATGTATTTGTGGATGCTCGAAACAAGACCCGCGACTGGCCGAAGGTTGCGGCGGCTATTAGTGACCGTCACAAAGGGATAGGCTCGGATGGACTGATAATTCTGCTGCCATCTGAGAAGGCTGACGTTCGAATGCAGATGTTTAATGCGGATGGCTCAGAAGGCGAGATGTGTGGCAACGGAATACGGTGTTTTGTCCGTTTCGCTTTAGACGTAAACGCTCTAAAGCTCTCGGATCGGCCTGTAAGGGTAGAGACAGGGGCCGGAATTGTGCCTGTCACGCCTCTGTGGAACGGTGAGGTCATGACTCGAGCGTCTGTCAGCATGGGCCCGCCGCGGTTGGTTCCCGCAGACATTCCACTAGTAGTTGAAGGTAAAGGGCCGGTGGTCGACCATGAACTAGAAATCGCCGGTCATAAGATCGTATTTACTGGGGTGTCCATGGGCAACCCACATGCAGTCACCTTCATCGACATCGATGTTGACGACTACCCACTGCACGAGATCGGCCCAATCGTAGAATCCCACTCAATGTTTCCGAACAAAGTCAATTTTGAGATCGTCAATGTTCTGTCGCGCCACAGACTGAAGGTGCGTGTCTGGGAACGCGGATCGGGCCTGACACAGGCTTGTGGGACAGGGGCTTGCGCTGTCGTGGTGGCGGCGCGTCTAAAAGGGTTGGTGTCAGATAATGTCACGATTGACTTGCCAGGAGGCTCCTTGGACATTCAGTGGCC
>DCAW01000048.1 GCA_002313895.1 Dehalococcoidia bacterium UBA1123 | reverse complement strand
ATAGGCGTAGGTCATCAACACCGTTAGGACCGATGGATAAAGTTTCCCTGTTCGCGGATCGGCGAGCCAATCCTCTTTACCGGATATGTCCGCCGCCTCCACCATTTTTAGTTTATTGAATAAGGGGCAATTCATCACGGATGCCGAGGCGAACTCTTCGCAACTAGCTACACGTGTTGTCCCAGCCCTGGTTGCAAGCGCGAGCATATAGCGCCGCGGGAGAGCGGTCCTTGATCGGTCCCTTGGTTCCGCGCAAGATGATCGGGTAGTCCTGAAGCGTCGGTTGTCCGTGCTCAAATGAGTTGAACCCTGAGGCCAGTCTCGCGACGTTCTGGCAGGCTGAGTCGAAGCCAAGGTCGCAACCACGCCCGAGCGTCCCTGCAGCGTCTGCAGGATCGAGCCGGCGACGATCCTTTCCCGAGCGAGCCAGCGCAACGTGAAGAATGCCGGCTTCGTTGCATGCCCACCCGGACCCACTCCGACAATACGTCTCCTGCATGTCAGCGAGATACGAACAGGCGTACGTTCGCCCCTGACTGCAGGCCTCTTGCCAAAACGGCACCCATTGGCCGGGATGACGGTCGCCCACACCTTGAACGGCGCTCATGACCGAAAATACTGCCGCCCAGACCACTATATAGGCGAGATTGCGCTGCGGTTGGCTACGCGAGCGGCCGAACGCCACGCGTTCGAAATGGCGAAGCCAACGTGCCAGTGTCAGGCGATCCAATAGTTGAACAGAGAGATTCAGCACAGGTACGAACAACAGTTTGTCGTAAAAGGTCGGCACGCCCGCATACCCGAGAAGTGCATACAACGCCACGGTGCTCAAGCCGTAGAGCACCCCGAACATGATACGCGCCACCTCGCTCCTCGGCGCTGTGGACGGGTCCGTGAACAAGAGATGCATACCAAGGAACACGGCAACGGGAATATACGAGTCGTAGAAAAAATAGACACCTGTCGCCGCAAAGTAGAGGAGCCCGAACGCGTAGGTGGCTATCACCGCGGACATCGTCATCGATGCCACACCGAAGAGGTACTGCCCCGGAAGCCCGACCAAAAACAACACCAGATACACGTGTGGAGGAAAGAACTGTGTGATCGCGATGTCCTGTCCCCACGTGAGGTCGCTGGTACCGGTGAGAATCAACGCGAGCGAGAAAACAGCGAGTGGAAACGACGAGGGATTAAAGATGTGGACTTGCTGTCCCTGCTTGTTCCACTGGATCAGCTCTTTGGCCGCGAAGCCCAACGCGACCAGCGAAAACTGCAGGAAAAACCAATCATCCACGAACCAGAGGAACAGATTGATACTAAGGATGACAGGGAACGGGCCAAACCCAAGCACGTAGGTATCGCGTCGCGACCAGCACAGCAGCATGTCGAACGCGTAGGCGAAGACCAGTTGAGCGACGATGAGAAAGGCCGAGTCGTAGACCGGACGCCAGTACCATCCCCAATACAACAGGAAGACCACTTGCGCGCTGGCTTGTACGTAGTGCTGTTTTCGAAGGATGACCTTAAGCGTCAGCGTTCGACCCGTGTGCCGAGCCAACGCGAACACGGTGACGCTCCAGGCGAAAAGCAAGACGGCCGCACCGAGAAACGACCACTGAAACCCTGAGTTCTGCCTGACGTCATCAAGGAAACCGAACGCAGCGAGACCGATTACGAAGAACCCGACCAGACAGACGCCTCTCAACGGCGAGAGAGAGACCGCTCCGCTTCGCACTCAAGCCCAAACCATGTCAACCCGACCGGGCCAGTTAGCGCGGAGGATCCGCGGTATCTACGCCGGGCCGTGCCAGTTCCCAGGGTGCCCCGGTGCCAGACGAGCCGAGAAACATCTTAGTCCCGTCGGCAAAGGTGATGTCCCGACCGTTCGCCCGATTGGTTCCATCCTTCGCCTGATACCCATCGACCCTGATATCGGTCCCAGGTAGGAGCGAGTCCCTCGTGAAGCCCCGCCTGAACAGTACATTCGGAGTCCCAGCTTCGAATGCCCAACCCTCCATCGCGCCGTCATCCCTCGTCACGTCAACGTGAATCCAGACATGGGGATTGACCCACTCAACTTTCGTGACCGTACCACTGAACTCGACCGGGCTGTCCGCGTCGAATTCGGCGGCGAATGCGTGATGCGCCGTGACTGGCACGGCAGTTCCCACCATCCACGCACAGATCCCTACAACCGCAATCACGATCCCTATCACGTGTCTCATTCTCATTACTTTCGCCTCCCCCTTGTCTGACGACACACTACCTTCGATACCACTCATGGAGACGATCGCCAGGCGGAATCTTGCGCGTGATTTCAACGATCATGGTCTCACCTTCCCATCGCGTAACCAATGGCTCCCTGCGTAAATTCCCATACATGAACTCTTCGGCGAACTCGATGCAGGGATAATCCAGAACCGTAGCACTCGGTTCAAGGCGCCGGTAAAGTGGCATCGCGATCGTCCAAGGGCGAGTAAAAGTCTCCGGATCGGTAATCGTCACTTCGTACCAAATAGCATCTGGCGTCATCGGCGAGAAACGCTCTGTGAGCTGCAAGTCCTCACTATGAAAGTTTCCGGCCCTGTCGAACCAAGTCTTACCATTGAAATACGTTACGTCGACGACCAGTGTGTCCCCTTCCCACCGTCCAACCGAATGCCCCATATAGGTATAGTCCGGGGGCCCAGTAACGTCATTCAGATGTATGACACGTGCGGCGTTCGAAAAACCGAACGTCATGTGAATCTTGTCGGTACCCTGGGCAATCTGAAAGGGATAGGGCATATACATTGCGCGCGGAATGCCGGGCAGGTAACACTTGAGCTCGGGATCCCGGTCGATCCAATTCTCGGCGTTCTCCTGCTTGATACGTAAAGCTTCGGCTGTGTAGGGAATCCGACCGTCGCCCCCCACTACTCCCAACGACCCGGGTACTCCAGCCGCGGCGCCCAGTGCCAATACGGGCGCTGCCGGCACCCTGGCGTATTCGTAGGGATAGACGCCTTCCTGCATCACCATTCCCGGACGTGCCTCGTGGGCTTCCAGGTCCCAATGTGCTTCGTTGTTCACCTGCCACACGCCATTGAAGTTTGGTCTACCATCAGGCGTTTGCACCGGACGCGGCGCCTGGCCCTGGTCTTGACCTTGCCCGGCCGTATTTCTTACCGCGACCGAGACAACAGCACCCACCGTGGCTGCGGCTAGCGCCACGATAACCGTCGAACCTCTAAACCAATTTCGCATCATCGTTCCTCACTCCGGCAAGCCATTGACACACGTGGCGGTATCCATGGAGAACGGGTCCGGCCCGCGCCCCGCTTCAAACTCCTGCTCATCCACACGCGCGCCGATGAGCAAGGCCGGGAGGCCATAATTCCCTTCGTGGCACCGCGGCTCA
>DCAW01000175.1:3844-10962 GCA_002313895.1 Dehalococcoidia bacterium UBA1123 | reverse complement strand
GATGCACCCGGACTCAGACAGGGTTCGCGCTCACGCAGAAAGTTCTGAAATGCTGGCTCAGGATGAGCTTGAGGCCCGGCAGGGTGACGTCGGCGGAAAAAGGCGACAGGCTGGCCCGGTCGAGGATGTGTTATACCCCGACGAACCCGAGTCTAGAGTCGCCAACGAAGCGCCCGAGTCCCAAGTGGCTGAGCCGCCAAAGGATGAGGCGCAGCGTCGACCTCCGAGTCCCACTAGCAATCGCGCAAGCAACTATTAGAGGTGACGTCCATCTCTCCCGAGGGCCTTGTCCTATTCAGAAACATCTCCCTCACAGATGCCGACACCGCAGGCCAAACCGGCGTTGTTGATGAACCGAGCGTATCCGACAACGGCCAGCAACAGCTGCAGAATGGACAGGATCAGAGTGTGGGCCTGGCCGGAAGATTCCAGGAATCTGTCCGCGAGTGATGTTGATATGAGTCAGTGGGACTCTGGCGACTATCAGCTGGCGGGGCCGGACGGCACGAACTGGTTGTCTCGGACAGACGACCGAATTACAGGCGCATGGGTGGCCGATGGCGAATTTGGATTCATGTGGACTTCAAACGCTGGAGGCCAACGGCCCCATCCGTACGTCAAAGTTGCTCGAATCACCGAAGATTCTATGACGCAGATCGACGAGCTTGACATAAGGAGCCAGAACGCGACCTTTGCCTATCCAGAAGCTTGCCCCAATAACAGAGGGCGGCCTATGGGAATCACGCCGTTCTACAGTGCTTCGAACCCCCTGCAGAACCACGTAATCGGCGTTCGGGATGACTACTCAAACGGGCAGTGGGACCTCCAATTCACGAAGGTTGGAACCAACGGGCCGAGGGACGACAAGTGGGGAGATTATCTATCATGCCGTCAACACTCGTCTGTTCGCTTGACTTGGATTGCCTCTGGATTCACATTGCAGGGTGGGTCTCTCCGGCGTGACGTCGAACCCAGGGTCGTGCATTTCGGACGCCAGAGATACCGTCGCGCTGTGGACAGGTGGAGCCAAAGATGACAAATAACAGGGGCAGGCGAGAATTCGTCTGCCCCTGATGCTTTCTGAGAGCCAATCGACCTACAATCTAGAGGTTAAATTGCGGGTCCATGTAGTCTTTCTCCTTGGTGTAAACCTGGAGACGGCCACGGGTGCTGTCGGTGATGATCAGGTTGTCGTCCGCATCAATGGCGATGCCAACCGGTCGGTCTAGCAGGCCGATCTGGGTGCGGTCTTGGACCCGTCGGTAGGCCTTTTGAGCGTCGGGGTTGGCGTTTATGACCTCTGCGGCCCAGGCGGAGAACTCCACGGCGTCGCCGTGCAATGACGTGATGACGTTTCCGTCCGGCTCGTAGATCTGAATTCGCTTGTTGCCCCAATCCGCAACGTACACGTCGCCCTCAGAGTCGACAGCCACGGATGACGGATGGTTCAACTCGCCTCCGGCGGCGGATCCAAAGGTCATCAGGTGCGTGCCTCCGGCTGAGAACTTCTGCACTCGGTCATTGCCCCAGTCTGCAACGAACAGATCTCCACTGGAGTCAACGGTGATTCCCCAGGGCTTGTCAAACTGCCCTTCGTCGGAGCCTGCGGAACCGAAGGTCGCCAGGAAACTGCCATCTTTCGTGAACTTTTGCACTCGGCCATTCCCAGAGTCCACCACGTAGAGATTGTCGTCGGCGTCGAACGCGATTCCGTTTGGGCCGTTCAGTTGCCCCTCGTCGGAGCCTACCTCGCCCCACTCGCCGATTCGCTCCCCATCCTCGTTGTAGCTGGCGATGATGTTAAGATGCTCGTCGGAGCAGAAAAGGTTGCCTTCCGAGTCCACAGCCAGCGCCACCGGCCATGTGAATTCGGAATGGCCGAAGTCTCCGAGAAATTGATCGTCCATCGTCACCTTGCCGATGCGCTTGTTGGGAGCGACAACGCCGCCCGCGCCTTCAGCGCCACGACTCAGGACGTATATCACGCCCTCCGGCCCCAGGGCCACGTCGTAAGGCTGGGTGAATCCGTTGCCGGCCGCCGCATTGCGGCCGACTGCTTTCTTAAAATTCCAGGTTCTTCCTGCCACTGTAGTTGTCAGCATGTCAGTACCCCACATTGCTGGTTATTCGAATCTCGGTCCCAAAAAGGCATGCTCCGCTTCTGCGAATGCGACGCCTTGACTGAGTTGTCAGTCCAATTCAACACGAGATGTATCGTATGCCCAGGCCGTGCGTGGGCATGACCTAGGCATCCGAATCGTTCTCGATTTAGCTGGTTTCTGATTGCGGTTTTATTAAGCGCCGATGAACGCTGGCGCTTCAAACTGGCCGTTTACGATGGGAGCGGCTTCCAAGTGTAGCCAGTCCTCAAGGATCGTGGAGTAAACGCCCCGGTAGTCTTGATTGGGAACCAGGTCGCCTTGCTCCAGCGCCTCGGGCCGGGTCTGCGGGTATTCACTGTACATGCCGCCCTTTATGCTTGGGCCTATGGCAAATGCGGCGCCCGCGGCGCCGTGGTCTGTTCCGGAGCCATTGTCTCGGACACGCCTGCCAAATTCGGAGAACATGAACATTATCACGTTTTGGTCGGCATCATGCTCGCGGAGGTCGTCCCAGAAATCGGCAACCGCCTCGGACACCTCGGTCCACAGGCCTGCGTGGAGCGCGGCCTGGGCAGCGTGGGTGTCGAAGGAGCCGTGGCTGGTGTAAAAGACGCGGGTTCCAACATCGGCGGTGTGAATCTGAGCGATGTCTTTCAACTTCTTGGCGATGGGACTGGACCCGTACTCAACGCTTGAACTGTACTGCTCAGGAGCCACTTTCAGGATGTCCGCGCCCTTGAGTGCGTCCAAACCTGTCTGGCCGAGATACTCCATTACCTGGCCTGTGCCGACAGCGGGGCCGTACATGTTGGCAAAGCGTTGGAGCATTTGGTTTCGCTGGTCTTCCTGCTCAATGCTGGTCAGCAGGCCATAGGTGGACAGGTCCGCGACAGAGGCTACGGACACTCCGGGGGCCACCAGCGCCCTGGGAAGCGCCTGGTCGACGTTGACGCCAGTCACAGGGTTCTCGCCTTTGGGGTCGATCTCTCGAAGAGCGCGGCCCAGCCAGCCTTCGGTGCCCACGGTGTCTGGCTCACAGGTGTGCCAGATGTCCATTGATCGGAAGTGAGACCTCGGTGAGTTGGCATATCCGATGCCATGAATTATCGCCATATCGCCCGAGTCGTAGATTTCCTTCATAGGGCCCATAGCGGGGTGCATGCCCAAAGTGTCATCCAACTTGAGAACCCGGTCCTGGGGGACCTGCAAGCTGGGACGCATGTCATAGTAGTTTCCATCGTTGTAGGGAATCAGGGTGTTGAAGTAGTCGTTTCCGCCGGTCAACTGAAGGATGACCAGGACAGGAGGCTTGCCATTTCCGGCCATGTCTCTTTTCTCCTATCGGTTGCTAGTTTGATCTAGATTGCGATTCGTTTTGACTATGTGGTTGCCGGCTTAACCGAACTGGAACTCGCGGGTCGCCGCGATCAGCGCGAAGGTTTCCGATGTGCGCTGCGAGAAGGACTCGCCGCCCAACTCGATCTTTCCGCCGCTCTCAACGTTGGAAACCAGCTCGTGCTTGGTGAGGTCGGAGACCTCCACAGGTCCCATGATGTCCAGGCATCGGTCGACCAACTCTTCGGCGGACATCGTCGCGCCGTTGTTGCCGACATGTTCGACCATCCTCTGGACTCCAGGGAGGCTGGTGTCGCTGACTCGGTCCGAAACGAAGTTTACTCGTTTCACCAGTGAGCCGCTGTTGATCCATTCGCGCCCGGTGTGCCAACCTTCGACACTAGGCGGGTCCAGGATGTCCTGTCCCAGGTATCCAGGCTCTTTGCCTAGGGCTTCCAACTTGGGATCGGAGCCGGTCAGGTCGCCTGTGCCACGCAAAGTTCCAATCACGACCTCGACAGGGCTTTTGACCTTCTGGTTCAGGGCCTCTTTGAAGAAGTCAGAGTTGAACATCGCTCGTAGGACAGGCTTGATCTCGTAGTCGTTTTCGACCAGAATCTTAGCCATCATTTCGACAGCCTCGGGGTTCCGAGGTTCCTCAATGTTCCATGCCGGAACCTGCGGCTCGTCGGCCACAAAGAAATTGTACAGGTGTCGAGCGATGAATTTTGAGCAAGCTTCCTGTTGCAGGACGATTTCGATGATGTCCTCGCCGTTGAAGTTGCCGGTTTGGCCGAGGAACGTCTTCTCGCTGTAGTCGTGATCCTCGGGGCGGAACACGAACTTCCACGGGAAGCGGCCATAGGGATACCGGGGCATCTTGGCGTCAAGAGTCCAGCCTGTGAACGCGCGAGAGCACTCGAAAACGTCCTTTTCGGTGTAGTTTCCGACGCCCAGGGAGAACAGTTCAAGAAGCTCTCGGCCCCAGTTCTCGTTGGGCGCGTGCTTGTGATTCTCGTTGTTGTCCAACCAGTATATCATCGCCGGGTCGGCTGCCAAACCCTTGAGCAGGTCTCGGTAGCTGCCCATGCCCTGACTGCGGAACATGGCGATCTGGTCCATTATGTGGAAGCAGTTATCCACTTTGGCGTTGCCCGTGGCGAACACATGGTGCCAGAACAGCGTCATCTTCTCTTCTAGCGGTCGCTGGGTTGTGGCCATGAAGTAGAGCCACGCAGCCTGACCGGGCGCCGCCGCGCCGCCGGGGACTTCCGTTATGGGATGGTGCCTGTACAGATCATACTCATCCACTGGCGGTCCCGTAGGGTTCAGAAGCTGTTCGACTGTCACCTCGTAGCCCTGTTCGCACATCTGCTCAATCTCATCCCTGGACGCGCCAAATCCTGCCCGACGCATCAGGTGTGACATCAATGCAATATCTTCTCTGCTGGCCATCTCATTCCTCCTTTCGAGGATTCTGACTTGTTGCCTTCAATAATTAGCTCGGTCGTTCAACGCGACGAATCCAGCTTGGCCGGACAGCCGCGATTCTCGTTTTTTCTGGCAGTTCGGGCAGATGCCGTAGTAGTCTAGTCGCTGCCGAACCACTTCGTACCCTGTTTCAGCGCCGATAGCCTCAAAAATGCCCTCAGGTTCTGGGACTTCCAGATCGTCGATGCGCTGGCACTCCAGGCAAACCAGGTGAGGGTGGGAGTCTGGCCTGCGCCCGTCGTACCTGTTGGCGGCCGCAGAGAACTCCAATTCCAAGACCTGCCCTGTCTCTTTCAGAAGTTCTATGGTGTTATAGACGGTGGCAAGGCTGGTAGAGGGATGCCATCGCTGGACCTCTGCGTGCAGGTCTCCGACGTTGGGATGTTCGTCACTGGTTGCCAGGATTTCCAGCACCTTGGCCCGCTTGGGCGTGATAGCGACGCCGCGTTTGACGAGCGCTGCGCGCATCTCTTCGAGCCGCTGTTGGATATCTGAGCCGGTCGCCAAATTGTTGGCTCCTGAATTGGGTCATCTGGTTGAAGGAGAATGTGAAAGTTCTATCAAATTAGAATCATTCTAAAACCCCTTAGGAGACGTACGTTAAACGAACGTTTCTCAGATGTCAAGGATTTCAGGCAAAAATGGGAACGTTCTTGACGGTCGAATGTCTGGAGCATCATCAGGGATATTCACGGCAGACTCGGCGTTTCCATTGGATGTCCGCGACAGAGTTTTGAGCAACGAATTTACCCAACAGTGGCATGAACGAGATGCCGAGGTCGTCCGCAACCGCGCTGATATTCAACAACAAATTGCGGCTGGCACTGAGGCAAGGGATATTAGCGTCGTTCCTGCGCGGGCTGGAAACGCCTTGGGGCTGCTGTCGTCGATTGAGCCTGCGGGTGCCATCCTCCGTCGAATAATCGAGGAGGCCGAAGCGATTCTCACCAAGCGGCCGTCAGAATTGTTGTCTCGTTAGATGTTCGTTAAATGCGGGTCTCGATTCGTTGCTGCACCCGTTTCATTTCAGGTTAGCGAAACTGGATCAATGTCCACGTGCCAATCTCGTGGAAGGGCCACGTGGTCCAACAGCGCGCGAGGCTCCGGGCCTCTGAGGACGATGTGCCAGCGGTATCTGCCCCGCAAACGAGCCGGATATGCCGGAACCGGTCCCAAAATCTCGATGCTTCCGATGCCTCGCGCATCTCGTTCATCAGCCATAGTTCTGGCGACGGCGCGCGCTTCATGCTCGCAGGTTGCCTGATTGATGTGAGTGTGAAGTAAGCGAATCAGCTTATTGAACGGCGGATTGCCTCTCTCTCGACGGTATGCCATCTCTTTGTTGTAGAAGCTTTGGTAGTTCTGAGCGGCTGCGGCTTGAATGGCGTAGTTGTCAGGCTGGTATGTCTGAATAACGACTCTGCCGGGTCGTTCGCCTCGACCCGCTCGGCCTGCCACCTGACACAATAGCTGAAACGCGCGCTCACCGGCTCGGTAGTCCGGGATGCTGAGTCCAACATCCGCGAGGACGACGCCTACCAGGGTGACCGATGGGAAATGCAGGCCCTTGGCGATCATCTGAGTGCCGACCAACGCCTGACCCTCGCCCGTTCTGAATTTTTCGATAAGCTCCCGGTAATCCGCGATGTTGCGCGTGGCGTCTCGGTCCCACCTCAGAACAGTAGTGTCCGGGAACCTCTGTTCCAGGGCTTCGGCGACGCTCTGGGTGCCGATGCCGTAGTAGCTGAGCCGGTATCCGAGGCACTGGGGGCATCGCTCCGGGATTCGATGTCGTGTCCCGCAGTAGTGGCAAATGAGGCGGCCCGCCCGTCGGTGATAGGTGAGAGCGATGTCGCACTTCGCGCAACGCATTTGGTGACCACAACTACGGCATTGCAACTGCGACGCAGTGCCTCGACGGTTCAGGAAGAGAATCATCTGATTACCAGCGTCTAGACAAGCCTCCATCTCGGCGTCAAGTTGACGGCTGAACATATCGCGGTTGCCCTCTTTGAGTTCCTGTCGCATGTCGACGATGTCAACATCCGCCAGCGGAGCGGGCGTCGGCTTCCCGTTCTTGGATACGCTCAGCCGGTCGGGCAGGATGAGCAGGCCGTACTGCTTTGCCAGACTCCGGTGATAGGACGATACGTCCGGCGACGCGCTGCCCAATAGAACTTTCGCTCCTGT
>DCAW01000175.1:0-3424 GCA_002313895.1 Dehalococcoidia bacterium UBA1123 | reverse complement strand
AACCAGGCCCAGATTCGGCATCGGCGCGAAGATGGCGCTTCGGGAGCCGACTACGATGTCGTAGTCTCCTTCACGGGTCTTCCACCACTGGTCGAACCTCTCGCCAGCCGACAGCCCGCTATGCAACACAGCGACTCGATTTGGGAAGCGGGAGGCGAAACGTTCAATAGTTTGCTGTGTGAGGGCGATTTCCGGCACCATGACGATGGCCCGCCGGCCAAGCTCCAGGCATCGCTCGACAGCCGCCAGGTATATTTCAGTCTTGCCGGAGCCTGTGACTCCCTGAACCAGAAACGTTCGCGGCGCTTCATCTGGATGATCCAAGCCGGCGCAAACGGCATCGGTGACGGACTGCTGTTGGGACGTAAGGCCGACGGCAGATTCGGGAGCGAACATCTGGCCAGCCAACGGGTCGCGGTCGGTTCGCTGCTGGGTAATGGTCAGCCACTGCCGCTTTCTTAATCTGGCGACATTGTGAGCGCCGAACTCTTTTCGAGTTTCAGTTGCAGGCAGTGGAGCGTCTGCCTCCAAGAGAGCATCAACCAGCGTGGCCTGCCTTGCGGATCGTCGGGGAGCATTTTTCATCCACACCCCAATTTCTTCCAGCATTTCGGGGTTCAGAGCGATGTGTTCCACCAGCTTGTGGGTCATCTGCCTGCTGGAGCTTCGGACTTTGCTCTCCAGCAATCCGCGTTCGACCAATCGAGCTGCCATGCTGCGGGAGTTGGGGCCGAGAGCGCGGTCGAGCCTCCCGGCGTCAACCACCTCGTGACGTTGGATATATTCCAAAAACCGTTGCTGATGTGGAGAGTTTGCGGCCTCGGCAACATCGTCAACGTCGGGACTCAAAGAGTAGAACGTGCGAGGGCGAAAACGACCTCCGGGGGGGAGCATGAGAGCGGCTGATTCAAACAGCGAACTGAGGTAGTATTCGCTGATCCATCGAGCCAGGGAAAGCTGATGAGATTCCAGAAGCGCGCCGGCGCTGAGAGTGTCAGCGATGTCGCGGGTTTCTTCAACCTGAGGCGCATCGACAACCGCAAAGACGATGCCTTGAAGCGTCCGAGGGCCGAAGGGAACTTTGACAGATTGGCCCTGAACGATATCGAGATGGTCAGGTATCGAGTAGCTGAAGGTGCGGCCATGGCCTGCTGGGGCATCGACCGCTACCTCGGCGAACTTCATCTGGCCGAAGACCTCCGTTCTCTGTGTCGGTCTAGTCGGTGGCCGGATTGGAAGGCTACCTGTTTCTGCGGTCTTCCTTGATGCGGGCGCCTCGACCGGACCTGCCGCGCAGATAGTACAGTCGGGCCTGCTTGACGAGGCCGCGCCGCGTCCTCTCTACATACTCGACTGCCGGGGAATGTGTGAGGAAGGTTCGCTCGACCCCGATCTCGTAGCTGACTCGGCGGACAGTGAAGGACGCGCCAGGGCCAGAGCCGCGATTGCGTATCACCACGCCTTCGAAGACCTGTGTGCGGGTGCGAGTGCCCTCAGTGACTCGAATGCCCACTCGCACCGTGTCGCCGGGGGTGAAATTGTCGATTCTGGGATTGGGTTCCAGCTTTACCAGTTCTGAGGCTTCCATCGTAGATAGTCCTGACATAAGAGATGATTTCTTATTTGTGATTCATCATTCTACCCATTCTCGAAAGTTGCACGCAAGTGCGGGGATTGTGCGTATTCATTTCGGGAGTCTCATTATTCATTATGGGCACGGGATACCACGGCGGATGAGTCGATCATTTCGACCCGCCCGCCAATGGGGTTATTCAGCGATGTCTGATCGCTTCATTCGCCAGATTCTGTTCGGTCTAGATTGAGTAAACTGAAGGCAACATGAAACCCGCTGAGTGCGTGTGCTGGCAGGCATTCACCACCTGACTCCAGTGATCTATCCCTCTGCTAGGGAGTGGCGATTAGATTCCACGTTGGTTATGGATTAATTGTCTGCCGGAACGATGATTTCTCGAATGCGTTGAATCGACGGCCTTTCCAGATGAGCGACAGTTTTTGCTCTCAAAGCGCTAGCGCTTTCGACCCTCTGTTGCGAAACGGCCTCTAGTTCGGACACTGATTCGTAGATGTCCCCCATGATAAATGCAGGGCCCTCATATCCGAATATGGTCTGAGCCACTCTAAATCTGGGCCTGACCTGTGCCTGCTGCTCCTTCGCAAATTCTTCAAGGATGCCACGTAGTGCATCCTGTTTCAGAGGGGTTGGAAACAGAATCACCTGTTGTGTATGATTTGCGCCCGAGTCTATCGATTGGGCGGGGGGCACTATCGGGCTCAAAAGCCTGACTGTGATCGGTTGACTCATCAACCCGGTTATCTTCGCGCGGTGTTCCTACATCACAGGGTCTGTCCGGTCTTTTTCGTAATCTTCCAGGGAGTCGAAAACCATTTTGGTAACTAAGACCGGTATCTCACCGACGATATTCTGAGAGAGGCTCATTCTTGGCGTCGATCTGGCTCTTTCTTCCAGATTTGAACGCACTTCGGCGTACTTTTCCAACTTGGGGAATGTGCTTACTAATCTGACGACAGTCATTTGGCGCCTCCTCGGGAGAATTTCTGACCGGTCAGCATTCAGGACACCGGTGAACCGGAAGCGCGTTTCGCCCAAAAGCCTCGATGCTATGGCCGGACAAAATTGATCGCAAGTCCGTCTCGGACTCGCCCAGGCTCCTCCTGTCGGTATGTCCTATTTTTTGTTGTGTTTGGGTGTGTCGAATCTAATGATATTTGTTGTTGACCGCCGAATGCCGAAACGCTCAGTCGGCGGTCACGGCAAAGACCCAAGGCCCCGCAAGCCTGACGTCGTTCATCGTATTTTGCGATGGAGTCAAGGTCAATGCCCTACTTGAGTCCGTCCGTCAACCGAAGTGTGCTGGTTGGCGGCCATTATGTATGTTGGCTTGAAGGCGACGGAGACCTGTGAGAGAATCCGCCTGTTGGTCAGGAGTCGAGGGAATATGTTCCGATCTAAGCCTTTTGTGTACATAACGTTGGCGGAATTCATAGTTCGGTCGGCGTATCAAATGGGCAAAATCCCTCTGTTGCCGATATTCGCCGCGTCTCTAGGCGCAGGGCCTGCGCTGCTGGGTTTCATCGTTTCTGTCTCAACCCTCACTGGGATGATGCTAAAACCCTTCTTCGGGTTCTTGTCGGACCGTTGGGGGCGCAAAGTATGGCTGATCGTAGGCACTACCTTCTTCGTCGTCATGCCTTTCATGTACCAGTTCGTGAGCACGACTGAAGCATTGTTCGCCATTCGAATGATTCATGGCCTCGCAACCGCGATCTATGGGCCAGTGACGTTAGCTTACGTAGCCGAGTTGTCGAGTGAGGGACGCGCAGAGCGTCTGGCTTGGTTCAGCAACGCTCGCAGCGCCGGATACATCGTTGGGCCAGTTATTGG
>DCAW01000069.1:907-16433 GCA_002313895.1 Dehalococcoidia bacterium UBA1123 | reverse complement strand
GCTCAAAGCCCGGCAAGGGTCACGAGGCGCTGGCAGCCAAGCTTTACCAGCAGATAGGCCAGTTGACGGTGGAGCGGGTTTTTTGTCGGACAGGTCCGTTCTATGAGTCGCACGCAGAGGCGAGCGATGATTGACCGAGACCTCCCTGAGGTGTCGGTGGTCCGCCAGTGCGAGTTGCTGTCCATCAGCTGCTCATCAGTGTACTACCGCCCGGCTGATCGCCTCAGGGGTGTCGGGAGCCTGGGCGCGAGCAAAATAGAACATACCCAGGGGAAACACCAGCACGCCCATGATGTGCCAATACCATGTGAGGGCGAGCATGATGAACTTGATCTCGAAGATGCTTCCAATGTTTCTTGCGAACTTCAGCCATTCGGTGATTAACTGAGGCTGAAGCGCCGTGTCAGTCTGCGCTCTATCGCTGGTCTGCGTCGCCAATTGGTTCCTCCTCGTTAGTCAGGGCCAGATACACATCCTCCAGGCTGGTTCGGGCTGCGTTGAACTGCCTGATTCCTTTAGCCTGCACCTGCTCCACATACTCCTGGTCGCTCTTGCCGTAAATCGTGTTGGTCTTGTTCTCGTTGCCATTGGTCGAGTAGGTGATTTTGAACTCGTAGTCGTGGGCGGCCTTAAGGTTAGGAACAGTGTCCAGAGCTAGCAGTCGGCCATTCTGAATTATGCCAACACGGTCGCAGAGGCTCTCCGCTTCTTGCATAAAGTGGGACGTAAGCAGGATCGTGCTCTTCCGCTCTCGGTACTCTCTCAGCAGCGTCCAAAGATCCCGTCGCGACTGGGGATCGAGTCCCGTCGTCGGCTCGTCCATGACGATAAGCCGAGGATCCCCCAGCGCGGCCAAACCGACCATGACTCGACGCTTCAGACCGCCTGACAGTTTCATGCCGACAACGTTGCGATGCTCCTCAAGCCTCAGGTCAGAGATCAACTCTTCGGCCCTTCGATTGGCGTCCTTGCTATTCAGGCCTCTTAGCTTTCCGAAAATCCGAAGAGTCTGTTTAACGCTCAAGCTCTCGTATAGCTCCGCCTCCTGGGTCACAATCCCCATGACGTTCTTGGCGCGGGTCGGCTCAGCCACAACGTCGATTCCGAACACTCAGATACTGCCCGACGCTGGAATCAACTCGGTGGTGATCTGACGCACGAGGGTCATCTTGCCTGCGCCGTAGGGTGCAAGAAGCCCCAGAATCTCGCCTGGCCTGACGCTCAGAGAGATATCGGTGTTGGCTTTGATTCCGCCTTTATGCTGTTTATTGATATTCTCGACCACCAGAGGCTGGACCGCTTCCGGTGTGTCTTTCGTAGTTATTTCTATTGTGGCGTTTGGGTTCATGGCATCTCCAATCCCCATTTCCTCACCCCCAGTTGAGATTGACCATCGTTGTAACTATCACGATAGCCGGCCCAAACATAAGGCACACCGGGAGTCATGCCGATAATTCAGTCACCCTCTCGTCTCGTTCACGCTCGTACTTTGGAGCTACTCGACGTAAATCAGGACTCGTTGGTCTCCGGTATGAACATCGACCTCGAACTCCTGAAGGGCCTCCAGAAGACGTTCGATATCCTGGGCCTTCAGCCTGGACACGTCAATGTCGATTCCCTTCTCGCGTAGAGCCTGATTGATGCCTGTTGCCGCCATCTCAGGCATTAGCGTGGCCAACTGCATGCCAGCGCGAAGCATCGCCATAGGCACTCGGATGTTCACCAGGTTTGGCGAGTCGTCGCCGTTTCCCTCGCTCTCGGGTTGGACCACGATGCGAATGTATCTCGGAGTCACTGACGGGTTTCGGGTTTCCGGTTCGGACCGCTGGCTGTCAGAGGATTCCTTATCTACCAGAAGCAGCAGTCTCTCGGCCTCATCAACGGTGATCTTGCCCTCGGACAGCATGTCCAGAACCTGCCTACGGTTTTCGTTCATATGTCATCCTAAATAATCGTCTAATCCACTGAAATGGAACCGTTGGACGTTTGCAATGTCAAAGAGGCATCGCCGGCTCCGATTGTTCCTATCAGATCGTTCTTGCCGGATAGTCCATGTTGAACAAGAGGCTGTGAACATTGCGCTGACCCGTTGCTGGTCAATGCCTCCAACTTAAAGCTTGGCTCGCCCCTCAGTCGCACCTTAACACTGCCATTGGATGTCTTGTAACGGTTCACTCCAGCCGACTCGAATTCTCCGTCAAACTGCACGGAGCCATTGTCAGTCACGGCTGTGAATAACCCGGCGCTTTCTTGAATCGTGACCTTGCGTTTGGGTTCCACTCGAATAGTATTCCCATCCTGGCACAATCGATAATCAGTTCGGTCTGGATTTAGGATCTCAGTCCTCACTCGAACCGAACCTTCGGGGCCTCCGCCGCTAACTTCAACCCGACCGTTGAAGTTGTCCACTTCCAGTTGAGGTGGGCCGTCCACAGTAAATGTATCGTCATGGTTTTGACCTTCCCGAGGCTCAGTTTTTGGCGGGACGGTCACTATTACGCGCCCTGCCTGCCCCACTGCTGACGGCGGCCCGCTGGCGAAATCGTCTCGTCCACCCTCGGTTTGACCCAATGCGTCCAGCAGACGCTCGGCCTGATCAGAGACTATTTTGCCTTCGGCCAGCAGATTCAGCGCGCGCTTTCTGTCCGCGTTCATATCCGCAACTCCTGATGAAATTTGTTCAAATTAGCCTCTCCGACCTGAGGGTGAGAGTTTCTTGGCCCGTCAGACGGAATCGAGTTAATCGCAACTCGACGCGCCCATCGAAGCCTGCCCAACAGTGGCTTGTTCCAATTGAGCTAAAACTTCGGTTTAGGCGAGCCTTGACTCCATTTCCACAAGCTCGAAACTTCCTTCGATGGTGATCTCGTCATCGGGCAGTTTCACTCGTTCGACGGCGAAGGCCACTCCATTGGTGATTCTTGTTAGCTCCTGCCAGTCTTTGACCATTGTGTATCCCCATCGCTTTTTCTGGGTCTAGTTCTGTTTGTTTCGTTTTTCAATCGGAAACATGAATATTATTAAGTTCTTGATATCTCGTTCTAGATTTTGACTACACGCCACTGAATTATCAATTGCTCAATGTTTCTTTGCATATTAATTAATATTATTAAGTTCTCTCAAACCTCAATCTTGAATCACTTCAATTTCGCGGGCCTCAATTTGCACGAAAACAACATGGAATGCAAGGTCGTCAACCATCCTCATCCTTTGCTACAATCTCTTGGGCAAATTTGCCTGAAGGCCTCAAATGTATGGAGGAATCCCGTGAACCTGCGAATACCCGGTCCCATACCCGTGCCGGACGATATATTGAAGGAGATGTCCGGTCCGATGATTAACCATCGCGGCACCGAGTATAAGGAACTCCTGGTCAACGCCACGGATCGGCTCAAACGGATATTCGAGACCCAGGGTGACGTTTGGATTCTCACCGCGTCTGGCACTGGCGCGATGGAAGCTGCCATAGTAAACACGCTGTCACCAGGCGACAAAGTGGTCAATGCCACGATCGGAGTGTTCGGGAACCGATTCACCGATATTGCCGCAATCTACGGCGCCGAAGTCATCACGCTGAGTTTCCCATTTGGAGAAGTCATCGACCTGGGCACCCTGCGTGACACGCTCAACAACGACCCTGAAATCAAGGCCGTGTTGGTGACCCACAACGAGACCTCCACAGGCGTAACGAACGACCTTCAGGCCGTGGCCGAGTTGGTTAAGGGCGAGTTCGATAAGCTGCTGATCGTGGACGGCATCAGCAGCGTCGCGTCCCTGCCCCTATCCACCGACGCATGGGGTTGCGACGTGGTGGCTACTGCCTCTCAAAAAGGCTGGATGGTGCCGCCCGGCCTCGCCTTCATAAGCATGAGCGAGAGGGCTTGGGAGGCCCATGCCGAGGCCACGATGCCCAGGTTCTACTTCGACGCCGCGATGTACAAACGCTACTACGAGATCGGCCAGCCGCCCTACACGCCGTCGGTGTCCACCATGTTCGCGCTAGACTTGGCGTTGGACAAACTGCTCAGCGAAGGCATGGGCAGCGTATTCGAACGACACGCCAGTATAGGACAGTTCACCAGGGACGGAGCAAAGAGCCTAGGGCTGTCGATCTTCCCGAAAGACGAAAGCACAGCGTCGAACACAGTGACAGCCATTAGCATCCCGGAGGAAGTTGACGGCGCGAAGCTGCTAGGCATGATGCGGACCGAGCACAATGTGGTCATGTCTGGAGGTCAGGCATCGCTGTCGGGCCAGATATTCCGCATCGGCCACATGGGTATGACCACAACCGAAGACATCCAGGAAGTTATCGACGCTCTGAAGATCGTCCTGCCCCAGGTGGGATTCAACGGGGCTGGCTGAAAGTAAAACCAATCAACAGTCGAAGTCGCTAATTTTCCACAGCTTGGAACAGAATTGGGCAGGTCGACGGCCCGCCCAATTCTGTTTTCTACATATCAATCGGTAGCGACCGACATCATGCTTACCCCGCCGGCGCCGGCTCCGCAGAAGGCGGTGTGCTCCAGATCTGTTCCAGAACGTCGGACTCCGCTGTCTCGTTTTCTAAGAGGTATTTGGATAGCTGGGTCAGCTTCGCCATGTTTTCAGTTATGGCCTTTTGAGCGGACTCGTAGGCGCTATTGATGATGTCGTGTATCTCATCATCAATAGTCTCGGCGACATCGTTGCTGTAGTCCCTTTGCTGGGAAATCTCCCGACCCAGGAACACCATCTGTTCGCGCTTGCCGAAAGTTCTCGGCCCAAGTTTCTCGCTCATGCCATATCGAGTCACCATAGATTGAGCGATGTTGGTCGCTTGCTCCAGGTCGTTGCCCGCTCCGGTGGTGACTTCGTTGAACACGACTTCTTCAGCAACGCGACCTCCCAGGGCGGCGGCCAGCATGTCCTCGAACTGATGTTTGGTCCACATCTGGCGGTCTTCTTCGGGCAGGTATCGCGTGTGGCCTCCGGTTTGACCTCTCGCCACGATGGTCACTTTGAAAGGCTTGTCTGCATTGGGCAGAACGTGAGCGACGAGAGCATGGCCAGCCTCGTGGTAGGCGGTCATCTCCTTTTCACGGTCGCTGATGCGGCGGCTCTTGCGCTGAGGGCCTGCTATCACCCGATCCACAGACTCGTAGAATTCCGGCGGGCCGATCTCTTTCAGGTTCCTGCGAGCCGCCAGTATTGCCGACTCGTTGACCAGGTTCGCAAGGTCCGCGCCGCTGAATCCCCCGGTTTGACGGGCGATATTCTCCAGGTCCACATCGGCGGTCAGAGGCTTGCCCTTGGAGTGGACTTCCAGAATTTGCTTGCGCCCGGCGATGTCCGGGTTGTCCAGTGTCACCTTACGGTCGAAACGGCCAGGTCTTAGCAAGGCCGGGTCCAAGATGTCTGGCCTGTTCGTCGCCGCCAGGACGATCACGTTGGTGCCGGACTCGAACCCGTCCATCTCCACAAGAATCTGGTTCAGCGTCTGTTCACGCTCGTCGTGGCCGCCGCCAAGTCCCGCTCCGCGATGCCGCCCGACGGCGTCGATCTCGTCCACAAACACTATGCATGGAGCGTTGCGCTTAGCCTGATCGAACAAGTCTCGAACGCGACTGGCCCCAACACCGACAAACATTTCAACAAACTCCGAGCCGGAGATGGAGAAGAAAGGAACACCCGCCTCTCCCGAAACGGCGCGAGCCATCAGGGTTTTGCCTGTGCCTGGGGGTCCGATCAGCAGCACGCCTTTGGGGATCTTGGCTCCCAGCGCCAGAAAACGCTCCGGGAACTTGAGGAACTCAACGACCTCCTGAAGCTCCTCTTTAGCCTCAGCTACTCCCGCAACGTCGTCGAAGCTGACCGTTGGGCTGTTGCCCATAGCCACCCTCGCCCGACTTTTGCCGAAACTGAAGGTCTGGTTCGAGCCGCCCTGCGCCTGGCGCATCATGAACAACAGCACGGCGCCAAAGAAGATCAACGGCAGGAAGTTGAACAGAATGCCGATGATGCTGGAAAGGCCGCTTGAGCCTTTCACAGAAATCTCCACGTTTGTGGTGACGGGGTCAACGCCCGATCGTTCCAGAATTTCAACGATGCTGGCCCCTTCCTCCTTGCGAGAGGTGAGGGACTCGCCGCTGACAGTGAGAATGTCGAGAATGTCGCCTCGAACCTCAATCGCTGCCACGTCTCCACGAGCGGTCAGCGCCACGACTTCGTTTATGGAGATTTCCTGCGAACCTCCCAGCGGCTGGGAGAACAGGGTGAAGAATATCGCTATGACTGCAACTATTATCAGAAGGTATATGAGGCTATTACGCATCCAGCGAGAGCTCATGTCGTCTCCAGAGGGTTTCATATCCGCCGCAGGCGGACTGCGAACGACTAGACTTGTCAGGATTCCCTTCAACGCACGAGGAAAAGAATGAGAAGAAGACTGCGTATGAAAGGTCTTCTATTGATATGATGACTCTATCTCAGTGGTAGATGTCGCCTGTCTCATATTACACTACGTCATGGAAGCGGGCAAAGTTTCGCTTTTGACGCTGTATCCAGAGATGAATATAATTAGCGCGAGCGCCGAGCGCATCAAAGGCATCCTTGAGGCCACCGCCGGCATCTCAGACTATAATCCAACCTCTCGATTTGAAATGGACACCTCCGGCTATCCTCAAACCGGCTTGGAGCATTCAAAACATGGCAGACAACGGAAGCAAGTCGACAGCAACTGAATCTCCCCACGGAGTCACGAGGTTGGACGATGAGAATATGCTGGCTATGTATCGACAGATGATCCTTTGCCGCACCCTGGACGAGCGTATCTGGATGCTGAACAGACAGGGTAAGGCGGCCATCGTCGCCTCAGCCCAGGGCCATGAGGCGGCGCAAATAGGCAGCGCGTGGGCGCTTCGCAAAGGAACTGATCAATTTTATATCTACTACCGAGACCTGGCGACGTTGTTGGTTCTCGGAATGACTCCGGCAGAAATCATGGCTGGCTTTCTGGCAAAAGAGGGCGAGCCCCTCAGCGGCGCGCGGCAGTTCCCCACTCACGGGGCCTATCCCGAATACGGGATCATCAACCTTTCCAACGTGGTCGCCACCCATGTGCCCCAGGCTGTGGGCGCGGCGTTGGCGGCGCGGATGCAGGGCGAGGACGCCGTAGTCATCACCAACTTCGGCGACGGCGCCTCCAGCATGGGCGAGGTCCATGAGGCCATGAACTTCGCCTCCGTGCATAAGCTGCCCGTCATATTCTTCTGCGAGAACAACAAATACGCGATATCAGTCCCCCTGGCAAAACAGATGGCGGTGGAGAGCGTCGCCAGTCGCGCCCAGGGCTACGGCATGCCCGGTTTCGAGGTGGACGGATGCGACATTGTGGCCGTATTCGAGGCCACATCCGAGGCCGCTAACCGTGCCCGAAGGGGCGAAGGCCCCACCCTCATCGAGGCCAGTGTTGAACGGTACCTCCCCCACACCAGCGATGACGACGACACTAGATACCGTCCCTCGGAGGAGATCGAGGAGGCACGAAAACGCGACCCTGTGAAGATTCTCGCAGACCAACTACGACAAATAGGCGCGTTGTCCGAAGATCTGGACCAGGAAATCCACCAGGAAGCTCGACAGATAGTAGACGAAGCCACCGATGAGGTTGACTCGGCCCCCTACCCTGGCACGGAAGAATTTTTTAAGCATGTTTACGCGCCATAGAATCGAACTTTCGGCTTTTTGAGTCGAGACGAAGTATCTGGTCGTCCTCCAGACAAGCGCCATAACGCCTGCGACTAGATGCTTCAATCAATTCAGCATGGCAAACAGCCTTTCGAGTATTGATTGAGACGACAACAAATGATATGGGCTGATAGAACACCAAATCGACCAATCGCAGGAGGTGCGCCATAGCGGTCAAGACTGTGCTAGAAGCAGTGCGCGAGGCCATGCGTGAGGAAATGCAGCGTGACGAGCGCGTGTTCATCTTGGGCGAAGACGTCGGAGCGCGAGGCGGCGTGTTCCTGGCGACTGACGGTTTCCTGGAGGAGTTCGGCGAGGAGAGGGTCATCGACACTCCACTGGCCGAAGCGTCCATAGCGGCTGTCGCCATAGGCGCAGCGATCCACGGGATGCGTCCCATCGCGGAGATCGAGTTCGCCGACTTTATCTGGCCCACCATAAATCAGATCGTAGGCGAAGCCGCAAAAGTCCGCTACGGCACCAACGGCCAACTGCACGTTCCGATGGTCCTGCGCGCGCCACAAGGCGGAGGAGTCCGAGGAGCGCTCTATCACTCCCAGAGCGTCGAGGCGTTCTTCGCTCACACACCCGGACTCAAGGTCGTAAACCCGGCGACTCCATACGACGCCAAGGGCCTCCTCAAAAGCGCAATACGGGACGAAGACCCTGTCATTTTTCTCGAACACAAACGCACCTACCGCCTGGTTCGTGGCGAGGTCCCGGACGAAGAATACACAATTCCGCTGTCAAGCGCCGACGTGAAGCTGGAGGGCGAAGACCTGAGTGTCATCACCTATGGGCTGATGGTCCACCACTGCCTGGAGGCAGCACAGACTCTAGCCGACGAAGGGGTCTCGGTCGAGGTTGTCGATCTTCGAACCCTGCGCCCATTGGACTCAGAAACGATTCTGGAATCTGTCCGAAAGACGGGCAAGGCCCTGATCGTCCACGAGGACAGCAAGGCAGGTGGCATTGGCGGCGAGGTCGCAAGCATCATCGGCGAAGAGGCTTTCGAATACCTGGACGGCCCGGTGACCCGTCTGGCAGGCCCAGAGGTTCCCGCCATGCCCTTCAGCCCTGCTATGGAGGCCATGTACATGCTGGACGCCGACAAAATAGCCGACGCAATGCGAAAGCTGGCAGCATATTGAATCCGCTGGATTTCACACATGCTATGAAATCCAATTGTCATGTTGAGTCGCGGCGAAGCGTCTGGTCGCCTCTAGATCGACTGTTGACTGCTGACAACGAGATTCTTCGTCTGCGGACTAAGAATGACAAATCTCCCTGGCTCTTGACGCCTGAACCCCTTTCCCAAAGAAACCTGCGAGAGGCCAGAACACAACGATGAAGATTGAACTGCCTCAAGTCGGAGAGTCGGTCACCGAGGGCGTGATCGGCAAGTGGCTTAAACAGATCGGCGACCGGGTTGAAAAATTTGACCCGCTGGTTGAAGTCGTCACCGATAAGGTGAATATGGAGATGCCGTCTCCGGTCTCAGGAACATTATCGTCGATAATCGCCCAGGAAGGCGAAACCGTCCCTATGGGCGGGCTTATCGCAGAGATAGAGGTCGAAGGCGAGGAACCGGCATCAGCGGTGCCTGCGCCAATCGCAGCGCCTCAGCCCCAAGCCGTGAACCGCACCGGTGAGTTGTTGAAAGATGTGGCTCCCGTTGGCCCCACTGGCGGAGTCCTGAACATGGAGACCGACACGCCTGTATCGTCTGGCCGCAAGCGATACTCCCCTGCCGTGCTGAGATTGGCCGGCGAACATAACGTCGACCTCTCTCACGTCAATGGCTCCGGAATGAACGGGCGGATCACCCGTAAGGACGTTCAGCAGGCGATCGACCAGGGGGTCGCAACTACCGAACCTGCGACCGCAGCGCCCCAGACTGCGCCTGCGCCCGCTGTTCCAGGCGCCGACGAAGAGCGTATTCCGCTGACGCCCATCCGCCGCCTGATTGCTGAGAACATGGTCAAGAGCGCCACCTTAATTCCGCAGGCGTGGACGACGGTTGAGGTTGACGTGTCCGGACTCATCCAACGACGGCAGGCCGTGAGGGCTGAATTCCAGGAACGCGAAGGCATCAACATCACCTACCTGCCCTTCGTCATCAAGGCTTTGGCGGAGTCGCTAAAAGAGAACCCGCTGCTCAACTCATCGTGGGGCGGTGACTCGATTATCCTGAAGAAGCGAATCAACATCGGCGTCGCGATGGCGACGTCCGAGGGCCTGATGGTGCCAGTAATTCATAACGCCGATACCCTGAGCATCGCGGGGCTTGCCAAGCGAGTCCACGACCTCACAGACCGCGCCCGTCGAAGCCAACTCCGACTGGAGGACGTCCAAGGCGGCACCTTCACCGCCAACAACACAGGGGTGCTTGGCTCCGTGGAATCGAAGCCTCTGGTCAATTACCCCCAGGCCGCTATCATGACCACCGAGGCCATCGTCAAACGTCCGGTGGCAATAAACGACGCCATCGCCATCCGCTCAATGATGAACCTGTGCATGTCATTCGACCACCGAATCATGGACGGCGCCGAGGCCAGCGGCTTCATCAACGCCGTCAAAGCCCGCCTGGAAGCCATCGGCCCCAACACGGGCATTTATTAAGGCCCAGGCAGTTGCCAGTTTGCGCTGTCGCCAACCTCGGTCTGATCCCTTACCAGCAGGCGTGGGACTTGCAACGGCGCATCCAGCAGGAAGTTGCTGGCGGGGAGCGTCCCGACACCTTGCTCCTGCTGGAGCATCCCCACGTGTACACGCTGGGCCGTCGAGGCCGTGACTCCGACATTCTGGTGGACGAGGCTCGTCTTGTGGAACTAGGGGCGGAAGTTCACCATATCGACAGGGGCGGCGAAGTGACGTACCACGGCCCAGGCCAGTTGGTAGGCTACCCGATCATCAACCTGCTGCGTCATGGCGGCGGCCCACTGAAATATGTCCGTACGCTGGAGCGGACGCTGATTGCCACCCTCTCCGAGTTCGGCGTCAAGGCCGAAAGCGAGGACAGGCCCACCGGTGTCTGGGTCGGCGAGCGGAAGATCGCGTCGATCGGAGTGAAAGTGAACCGTGGAGTCACGACCCACGGATTCGCCCTGAACGTCGATCCCGACCTGACCTACTTCGATCACATCATCGCCTGCGGCATGCCTGACGTTGCCACAACTTCAATGTCGCGGGAGTTGGGGCATCACGTTTCAGTGGATGATGCGATCGCGGCATTCATGCCTCATTTTGGAAGGATGTTCGGATTCGAACTCTCCCAGGTCGAGCCAACATCCGTACAATCGACGCTTATTGACACTCCCTTGCCTGAATAGTACGCTTCAACCGCCACGCAACCGGGTGATGTTTCCATCGTTTATTCTCAATAAACTCGGTTGGCGCGACGTATCTTGACATCCAAAAACCGTGGAGGTTATTTCAATGACTTATGACGGAATGATCGCGGAGAGCATCCGGATTAATGGACACAACGGAGACCAGATCGACGGGTATCTGGCTCGTCCTCTAGGGGCTGGCCCGTTTCCGGGCGTGGTGTTGATTCATCACATGCCCGGATGGGATGAAGCCACCAAGGAGATGGCTCGCAAGTTCGCGTACCACGGCTATGTCTGCATCTCCCCCAACCTGCACTATCGAGTCGGCCCCGGCAGCATCGACGACGTTGTGGCACGTGTCCGCACCGAGGGCGGAAATCCCGACGCTCAAATCGTCGGCGACGTTGCAGGTTCCATCACATATCTGGAGTCTCTGCCCTATTACAGCGGCAAAGTTGGAACCATCGGATTCTGCTCAGGAGGCCGACAGGTTGTGATCGTGGCATCGAAGCTGAAATTCGACGCGGCAGTTGACTGCTGGGGTGGCCGAGTGGTCATGAATCCACCGGATATTAATGAGCGCATGCCAGTTGCCCCCATCGACATGACCAACGACCTGAGCGCGCCACTGCTGGGAATATTCGGTTTGGACGATATGTCCCCCTCGCCTGAGGAGGTCGACCAGCACGAAGCCGTGCTAAAAGCCGCAGGCAAAACCCACGAGTTCCACAGGTACGAGGGCGCAGGCCACAGCTTCTTCGCCGTCGACCGCCCATCCTATCGTTCAGAGCAGGCCACCGACGCGTGGCGCAAGGTGTTTGCATGGTACGACAAGCACCTCAGCTAGCCACAAATGGCTTCATAACAGGACTACTGTTTTACGTATCCGACGGGATTCTTCACATCCGCTCAGAATGGCGAATCCTAACTCCTGAAAACCTGATTACCTGAAAGCTAAACCCGGAGGACGCAAATGTGCACATACGTCACTGAAAAGGCAAAGATCAATGGCAGCGGCAAGGGCCAAAAAGGCTGGTTCCCGGTGACCGAGGCCAGGGTCTATTACGATCACCCCTTCTACCATCCGGCAGACCACACCCTGAACATTGACCTCATCAACCAGAGCATGGGCTTGGACGCCCGTGTGGCCGTGGAACTGACCGAAGATTCTGCGCGAGCGCTGGTCAAGGCAATCAACGCCGCACTGGAGACCGGAGAGTACCTCCACGCGGCTGACTGACTCTGAAATTGCTGATTGTGTAGGCGTCGAGGAGGCCGCCAGGCCGAAAACTGATTGCTGGTGGCTACTCTACGGGTAACGGTACTCCCGTATTCCCTTCAGAAGCCACCAGATCAACAGGACGACTACCACTCCGACGACGCCTCCCAATATAAGCGTGTTTCCGGCCCCTATCTGCTCGGACATGAACCCGACCTCGAAGGTTCCCAGGTTGTTGGCGCTCATGGCAGAAACTGAGTGGAAACTCACGGCGCGTCCGCGCATGTTGTCGGGAGTCGTCAACTGCACGGTTGTCTGTCGGGTCGTCATACCGATGGCGTCCGACGCCCCCAATCCGATGAGGATCACGGTCGCTACCCACAGCGAGGTGTTGAATCCGAAGACGATCAGCAGCAGTGAATAGGCCAATGTCGCATAGACCACCAGCATGCCCTTGGCCCGATAGTTCGCCAGGAACAACACCGCGAACGTCCCTGCGACTCCGCCAAAGGAACTCGCCGCGTTCAGCACTCCCACAGCTCCAGCCCCAGCCTTGAAGAGCTTGTCAGCGATCAACGGCAGTATGATCCGATAGTAGCTGACTATCGTCACACCCACGTCCATGAGGTAAAGGCCAGGCAATATCGGGTGAGCCTTGACGAACAGGAATCCTTCCCACATCCGCCGGAGCATCGGAGCCTGATTTGCGCTGTCTTCGGCCACGCCCGAAGTCCTGATGAACAGCGGCAGTACTGCCGCGGGTAATGCCGACACCGCCGCGATGGCGAATGTCGTCGTGGCGCCGAATCTGGTGAAGGCGACAGCAAAGGCAAGAGGCGCGAGGATCGCGCCTACCTGGAAGGTCGCTGTGTTGGCCGTGACCGCGTGCAACAGGTGGGTTCTAGGCACAATGTTGGCTGTGATGGCTGAACGGGCCGGCTGTCCCAAGACGCTAGATATCCCCAGAATCGCCGTCACCGCGTAGATGTGCCAAGGCTTGAGGTTGCCCGTTGCCATCAGCAGGGTTAGGATAACCAGGAAAACAAAACTGAAGGATTGGGTAAAGGCGATCAGCTTCTTGCGGTCCAACTGGTCTGCCAACGCTCCTCCGAACAATATGCCCGGAAGCTGAACCGCCAACTGCACAACGCCCAGAAGACCCAGTTGAAGGCCTGAGCCGGTCTCTTCGTATAGCCAAACTCCGGCGACCAGCAGCCGCATCTGCATGGTGACCAGGGACGCAGCCGAGGAGAGCCAGAGGATGCGGTAGTCCCTGAAAGCGAACGCCGACCACGGCCTCAGTGGGGGCTGGGGTTGCGAGGAAGTTTGTTTGCTCGGTGGCAGGCCGTCGATTTGCTTTTCGCTGGGGTCGCCTACTGCCACGGAGCAGGGTTCTTCGGGAGAATGCGAATCAGGATATTGGAATCGATTTTCATATAATCGACGAAATTATACAACACAAATCCAGGACACAGCGAGAGGAATATGGCGCTAAGAACCAAATGGAAACCAGGCAAAGAAGAAGTGGTCGCCCAGAACGGAGCAGTGACCTCCATGCAACCCCAGTCTGCCGAGGCAGGACTCGCCATGCTCAAGGCTGGCGGCAACGCCGTTGACGCGGCTGTAGCTATGGGGTTCTGCAACGTCGTGCTGGAGCCGTACATGGCGACCATCGGCGGCATGGGTTACATGCTGGTTCATGTAGCCTCCGAGGGCAAAACCTACGCCATCGACTTCAACGGTCGCGCTCCCAGGAACGCAAACCCGGAGATGTACAACGTCACCGGCCCCGCGCCTGCGGGCGGCATCCACCTGTTCGATGTGGAGGGCGAGGCCAACCGTGAAGGCCCACTCTCGGTCACGGTTCCAGCCACATGCGCCGGCTTGTGCGAAGCGCATCAGAGGTTCGGCGTTCTGCCACTGAAGCAGGTTTTGGAACCTGCCATCCAGTTAGCGTCCGACGGTTTCGAGGCCAACTGGTACCTGACGCTGTACGCCGCAAACAGCATAGACGCTTTCAACCGAGACCCCTACCTTGCCAGCATGTGGCTCCCAAACGGACGCCCTCCCCGTAGTTCGCCCAAGCCGGGTCAAAAGGTCATCCAGCGGGATTTGGGAGACCTCCTCCGAAACATCGCGACTCAGGGGCGGGCAGCCATGTACGAGGGCGAGGTCGCCGACTCGATTGACAGCTTCATGCGCGACAACGGCGGCGTCCTCACGAAACAAGACCTGTCAGACTACCAGCCGATGGTCTCTGAACCTCTATCAGTTACTTACGCCGGCCACGAGGTCAAAGCCGTGCCCACTCCTAGCGGAGGGATCACGAACCTCCAAACGTTCCGAATTCTCGAAAGCCTGGGATTCAGTTCCATGAAGCACAATTCGGTCGAGTACTTCCACACCTTCATTCAGGCGGCTCGCCACACCTTCGCCGACCGATTCCGATACCTCGGAGATTGGGAGCATTCTGAAGTTCCGCTGGATGGGATGTTATCCGTAGAGTACGCTCGCGACATCGCGGGGCTGGTGACAGCGTCGGAGCGAGCCAACGTGGGTGTGGACTACGACGAGGAGCCGTGGGGCTATTACCTCGACCGCGAACTCCATGACCCCTGGAGACACCAGAGCCGTATGGCTCAGTCCCCGGTTCCCGTGCCAGCGATGGACCAGAACTACGAAGACACGACCCAGATCAACGTGGTGGACAAGGACCGCAACGCCGTCTCCTGCACCCACACCGGAGTATTCACGGCGGGGGCCAACCCGCCATCGACCGGGGTCTATCTGGTGGGCGGCATGGCCTGGTTCCTCCCCCAAGGAGGCTACGCAAACTCGGTGGCAGGCTGGAAACGTCCGTTGAACAACATGGCGCCAGTCATGGTGTTCAGAGGTGGCCGTCCGGTTCTCTGCCAGGGAGCGCCCGGAGCGCGCAAGATCATGAACCGTGGGGTGCAGGTGGTGTCCAATGTCGTCGCCTTTGGCATGTCGCCACAGGAGGCGCTGATCGCCCCAACTGTGGACGCCAGCGGGCGCGACACGCTGGTGGACTCCCGACTGCCCGACTCCACAATCCAGGGTCTGATTGATCTCGGACACCGCGTCCAGGTCGTTGAAGAGGAGCCGGGGATGGGCGGCAATTTCTCACGACCATCTGCCATCAAAATTGACTACCAACGCGGCGTCCTGTACGCAGGAGTGGATGTTTTCAGGCCAGCCATAGCGCTGGGCTACTGATGTCCTGAAA
>DCAW01000069.1:0-498 GCA_002313895.1 Dehalococcoidia bacterium UBA1123 | reverse complement strand
TCCTCGCGGGTCACTTCCTGATGATGAACGGCTTTGCCGTGTTCCAGAACCAGGGACACCAGCTCATAGTCGGTCTCCGCTCGCAGGACTTCTCCGCATGGGCAGTTGACTACTTTCGCCATCGTTCCCTCCCTTTCCTACTTTGGTTTGTTGGTTGCGGATATAATATCAATCACTTCTTGCCAAAGCCTTGGCGCTTTATGGGACACATCATGACCATGCAGATATACCTCTCCGGACGGGTGGCTATCGAGCTTGACTGTCAGGTGTTCATAGACCAGAACCAGTTCAGAGACCGACAAGGCAGGCTCCTGTTCGCCTATCTTGTTGCGGAACGCACCCATCCCGGTGTCCAGACAAGAGCTGGCGTCCCTAATTTGGGGCGACACCCGCGCCAACTCTTGAGAGAACGCGCTCAGCGCACTGTTGAGCAGAACCAGTCGAGTATTGTCGGACGTCGCGGGTCAGGGTTACGAAGTCTCGATAACGCGACAGATG
>DCAW01000046.1 GCA_002313895.1 Dehalococcoidia bacterium UBA1123 | reverse complement strand
ATCAGCCTTTCGATACATCATATCCACCGCGGTGTGGCTCCGGCGTCTCACGACTCCGATCGACGGGCCAAGCATCTGGCAGAGTTAGAGGCGACGCTGAATCTCGCTTATCAGATTGGCGCGCGGCCTATCGTGCTGCATCCTGGGCCTGTCGACGCGCCCAGAATCGACATCGATAATCCGCCGGAATCGGTCCGGTTAGAGGCTCTGAAGCATCTGACGGATTTCGTTTCTAATGCAGAAAAGACCGCCCGCGAGACCGGCACAGTCATATGCCTGGAAAACTTGGTTCACACTCCTGGGAATGTGGTGTTGAGCTATCAGGAGTTGGCGGACATAGTGGAGTCTGTGAACAGCCCTGCCGTCCGCATTACTTTGGACACCGGCCACGCCCATCTCTCCGACGGAGTCAGCGAGGCGTTCGAGGTTTTTGGCTCGAATGTCCGGCACATTCACATGCACGATAGCGATGGCAAGGTTGACCACTTCGAGGTCGGAGAGGGCGAAATCGACATGGAAAGCGTCAAAAGTCAACTTTCTGATTTCCGCTTCACTTTGGCCTTGGAGACTCAACGTTCCGACGATGGCGAGGCGGGGACACTGCGGAGCCGTGACAGGCTCAAAAACCTCCTCGGCGACTCAACGAGATAGGCTGTCAAGAACCCCAACCGTGAACTTCCTGTTAAGACTCGCTCCTAGTCGTGTCCTATACATGACCATGATTCTTAGCGCCGCGATTCTTGGCGACTCCATGATCTACAACGTCCTGCCCACAGGCGTTGATTTCTCCAGAGTGTCGGTAGCGTTGGCGGGCGTGCTTTTGAGCGCCAACCGAATCGTGTGGTTCGTCTCCAAAACGTTAGCGGCGTGGGTGTTGGAGTGATTCGGCATCATCGTTCCGCTATCGATCAGCATCTTGATAGCCATTGGCACATCGGCGACGTATGGTTTGGCGCGGGGATTCGCCATCTGGTTGGTCGCAAGAGTTATGTGGGGGATCGCCTTCTCGGTATTTTGTCTGAGCGGATTCCTGATGACCATTAGAGGAGACTCAGGACTCCAATAGGGGCCGTATCATGGGCTTCTACACGAGCGGAGCGAGAACCGGCAGTATTATCGAGTGCTGGTGGGAGGTTTGCTGTTCGACATTGTCGGCAAGACAGTCAGCTTTTTGGCTGTGGCGGCATTTGGTTTGTTGTTGGCGATACCTGCGATAATCGCGCTGGCACGGCGCTGGGCCGTCGGAGATCGCCAGAATCAAGCGACTGCGGTGGTGACGGCGAGCCTGGAACTTCTCCTAGAGAACTAATCAAACAAAACCGGTTTTGGAACTTTCTGGTGTCCCCGGTGCCAGAACTAACGAGATTTCAGCGTCGGCAGATTCTCACCGCCTGCGTCACTTATTTCGCTTTCCACACCGTGATGAGCGGGATACCGGTCGGGTCTATGGGTTATTTCCTGAGCCAAAAACTGCCCGACGGATTGACGATTGCCGGCGTCGCAATCGGCATCGCGACGCTGAATGGCGTGATAATCTCGACTCGTTGGGCGACTGCGGTTGCCGCGCCGTATTTCGGTTATCTGGGCGACCGACAAGGGCGCGAAGAAGTCGTGTTAGTTGCCATACCGATCTGTCTCGTCTCGCTGATGTTGCTGGCGTTTCCTGCCTCACTGTTGGCGACGGTGTTGTTCTTGCCTCTGGCGTTCGCGGCCACCGGAGCGTCGATCACGGCGCTGGACGCAATGGTCGGAGCTCTGGCCTCAGCGAACCGTCGGGCAACGGTCATGAGTATGTACGCGACATGGCAGGATGTAGGCTCGGCCATCCGCCCGCTGGTCGCCTACGCGGCGCTGGAATTCACGTCGTTGATGCTGGTGTACATCGGCGGGGCAGTCTTGATGGTGGGAGCGTTGGCGGCGTTCGCATGCGTGTTCGCTCGGAGTGGGAGACTGTTAGGGGCGGAGGCGCGATCTGTGAATCGTTGACTTGCATTCCCGCAAGCCCGAAAATGTCATCTGCGTGCTAGTATTGCCCTCAGTAGCGTCAGGATCAAGGAGGTGATCGTTGGTTAAGCAGGAAAAATTATCCGAAACTAAGAATGTAAAAGTCACGGTTTATTACGATTATATTTGACCGTGGTGCTATGTCGGCCTGGAGAGGGTTGACAGGTTGCAGGCGGATTATGAGAACGTCGAGGTGGAGGGAAAGGCGTATCTTCTTCGTCCCGACATCCCGAAAGAAGGCAAGATCAGACGGTTGAAGCCAGGTGAAACTGAGGGAGGGGAGCTTAGCGACCCCCTCAAGAGTTACGCTGACGAGGCCGGACTGATTATGCGTCGCTCGACGCTGACTCCGTACACGACCTACGCTCTGGCCGCAACGGAGTTCGCCAAAGAGCAGGGCGCGTTCGATCCGTTCCACCGCGCCATGTACAAAGCGTACTGGGAGGACTTGAAGAACATTGGCGATTTCGAGGTCATCAGAAGCATAACAGAGGAGTGCGGTCTCGACTGGCATCTGCTTGAGGACCGCCTGAAGTCGAGCTACTACGAACAAGAGATCATGAACCAGTTCCAGGAAGGCGTGGGAATCGGCGTTCGCGGGATTCCAGGGTTCGTAATCGGGAACGTGATGTTCACAGGCGCGCGGCCATACGGCATCTTCAAGGCTGTGATGGACAAGGTTATCAGCGGCGAAGACCTCAGCAATATTGCTCAGTAAAAATTTGGCACATTTGTCAATCACCATAGACCTTGCCTTTGGAGGGACAGTTTGACGTCGGGAAAGCACAGAGTTATCGGCAAGGACACGCCCAAGACGGACGGTATCGACAAGGTCACCGGTCGGGCGATTTTCGGCGCCGACGTGTATCTTCCAGGGATGCAGGTGGGCAAGGTTCTGCGAAGCCCTCACGCTCACGCTGTAATCAAGAGCATCGACACTCAAAAAGCCGAAACGCTCCCCGGTGTGAAGGCGGTTGTGACGTCTGCGGACCTTCCCACTCTTTCTCCGGGCGATCCGGGCAGGCAGGGCGCGATCACTGACCGAGATTTCTACCTGACCCGCGAGTTTTTGGCTCGCGAGAAAGCCCTTTTCCACGGCCACGCCGTCGCCGCTGTCGCAGCCATCGACGAGAGCATTGCCGAGGAAGCTCTAGGCCTTATCAACGTCGAATACGAAGTCCTGCCTCACGTACTGGAGCCGGAAGTAGCTATGAAAGGCGACGCTCCGCTTCTTCACGAAACTTTGTACACCCGGAGCCAGCGAGGAACGTCCGATGAGGCCAGCAATCTTGCAGAACATTGGGAGTTGAATAGAGGTGACATCGAGCGAGGGTTTGCTGAAGCGGACTCGATCGTAGAGGACTCGTTCAGCACTCAAGTCGTCCATCACGGCTACGTGGAACCTGACTCCGAGACAGCGTATGCCCACCCTGATGGGACGGTCGAGGTGTGGGCTAACACACAGTCGATCTACTCGACTCGAAGCGACATAGCGCAACTACTGGACATCCCGCTGGGCGACATCACGGTTAATCCCACGGAGCTTGGTGGCGCGTTCGGTGGCAAGGAGACGCTTAGGGCTTCCGGCCTATGCGTCTTGTTGTCGAAGAAGGCGTTGCTTCCGGTGCAGGTCAGATTCTCGCGGGAGGAGGTTCTAAGAGGCACGGGGCCAGGGAACGCGATTCGTTCCACAGTTAAGATCGGCGCACGAAGCGACGGGACCATCACCGCGATTCAAGCGCGGATAGTGTTCGACGCCGGCGCTTTTCCAGGCGCGCCGCTGAGGTCTGCCATCCGTCGGGTGTTCTCCCATTATCGGACGCCGAACATGAAAATTGACGCCTACGATGTCGTGACCAACAAACCCCATGTCGCAGCATACCGAGCGCCCGGTGCGACGCCTACGGCTTTCTCAGTTGAATCGGTTGTTGATGATCTCGCGCGTTCCCTTTCCATTGATCCTATGGAATTCAGGCTTCGGAATGTGTCTCGGCCCGGCGATCCGATGCCCGACGGCGATCTGCTCACTTCAGTGAATTTCACCGAGGTTTTGAATCGAGTGAAACTGCACGATTGTTGGACAACGCCGCTTGAAGGGAAGAACCGAGGCCGGGGACTTGCCCTAGGAATGTGGACCATGCCCGGCGGTACAGCAAGCTGCCATGTCAACCTGAACGGCGACGGCTCGGTGACTCTTGTGCTGGGTACGCCTGACCTTTCTGGCACCAGAACGAGTCTGGGGTTGGTGGCTGCCGAAGCTCTGGGCCTCGCCCTATCTGATGTTAAAGTCACCATTGCCAACACAGACGCGGTGGCATATTCAGATGCCAGCGCCGGAGACCGAATTACATATATCGCTAGCATTGCTGTCGGGCGAGCCTGCGCTAGCCTCATTGAGTCGATGAAGGCGCGTGTCGCTTCTGAGTTTGACACGTCCCCAGAACACATCGGATACCGCGACGGAAGGTTCGCCGCGAGCGGCGTTCCAGAAATGAGCGTTTCATGGGAGGCGATGGCCCTGCGTTCGGTGAGAGGCGACGGCGCGTTGTCCGCCTCCGGCGTCGCTAGCGAGATTCCCGACGGCGCGGCGATCGCGCCCAATGCGACTGCTCACGTAGTCGATGTGGAGGTTGACCCCGAAACCGGAAAGGTCGATCTTTTGAGATACACGACATTCCAGGATGCGGGGTTGGCCGTGAACCCGGCACAAGTCGAGGGCCAGATGCAGGGCGGGGCGACTCAGGGGATTGGCTGGGCGCTTTCCGAGGAGTATGATTACGATGAAGATGGCAGGCTTCAGAACGCGACTCTGTTGGATTATCGGCTTCCAACGTCCATGGACGTGCCGTTCATAGACACGGAAATCATCGAAATTCCGTCAGAGGCCCATCCGCTTGGTATTCGAGCGGTGGGGCAGGCTCCAATAGTGCCTCCGGCTGGCGCCATTGCCAACGCGATATATAATGCTGTTGGCGCCAGAATGCGCCAATTGCCAATGAAACCCGAAACGGTGTACCTGGCGATACGTGATTCGGAAGGTCAACAAGCATAGAAATATTAGGCGGTTGTCTCATGCCCACAAACGTGACACCACAGTACCGCAAAGTCGAGAGTCAATTCCGAGAGGCAACGACCACTCAGCAGAAGATTGCCGCGCTTCAAGAGATGCTGTCCATCATGCCCAAGCACAAGGGCACGGATCATCTGAGGGCACAACATCGAACCAGGCTGTCAAAGCTCATGGCAGAGCTTGAAGGCCCGACGCCCGGAGGCTCCGGCGGTCGGACCGAACCGTTTTCGCTGCCGAAAGAAGGCGGCGGACGGGCCACGCTCATCGGGCCGACCAACGTGGGAAAATCGCTGATCCTGGCCCAGGCAACCGGCGCAAAAACTAAGGTCGGCGCTTATGCTCTCAGCACTCAAGAGCCGGTGCCCGGTATGCTTCCCTACGAGGACGTGCATATCCAATTGGTGGACACTCCGCCCATCTCCAATCCTGGGACTCAGAGCAGGCTTTACGGCCTGTTGCGTTCAACGGACGTTTTCGTTATCGTCGTTGACCTGTCAATGGATGTCATCGAACAGATAGACGAAGTGTTCTCGGCCCTGAAGGACTGGGAGTTCCAGCTTTTGAAGCGAGGCGAGCAACCAGATGAGGACAACCCCTGGAGGTCTAAGCCGACGATTCTGATGGGCAACAAGGCTGACATCCCCGGCGCGTTGGACCAGTATCAGATTCTTGAGGACACCTTCGAGTCAGATTACCCCATCGTGATGGCGAGCGCCGAAGAAGAAGTTGGGCTAGAAGACCTGGCTCTGGAGGTCTTTCGCGCTTTGGACGTGATTCGGGTGTACACGAAATCCCCCAGGCAGAAACTGGAGGAGTTTGAGAAGACCGACCCTCTTGTGCTACCGGCGGAAAGCACGGTTGCCGAAGCCGCAGAGAAGCTCCATCGGGAGTTGGGACGCGGCCTCAAGTACGCGGTCCTGTGGGGGATGTCAGGGAAATTTGAAGGCCAGAGGGTCGGGCGTGGGCACCACCTCACCGATGGCGACATCATCGAGATTCACGCCTAACTCCACTCCGCCCGACGCCATCTTTTCTTTTTTGGAGAGTTCATGACCAAACATTCCGACGTCGTTATTGTTGGCGGCGGCGTCATGGGGTGCGCCACGGCGTACTACCTCGCTCGTCGCGGAATCACCTCCAGCGTGTTCGAGCAGAACACTTTTGGCTGGGGAGCATCCGGTGCCACGGCCGGCGTCGTTGGGCCACTGTGGCACGTTCCCCATGACAACGAGCCGTATTTTGAATTGGCCCTAAAGAGCCTGCGGATGTTTCCGACTCTCGCCAGCGATTTGACAGATGCCGGACTTGACCCTCAGTATCGGCAGTCTGGCGTACTGAAGGTTGCATTTACCGAGGAACTGGCGGGAACTTTGAGAGATGACCTTGCGTGGCAGTCCGATCTCGATATGGCCGTCGAGTGGCTGGACGCTCAGGAAGTGTCGGATCGGGAACCAGACATCAGCCCTCGTGTTTTGGGCGGGGTATACTCGCCTCAGGAAGGTTATGTTGTTGGCCAGAGCCTCGTGGATTCCCTGGTCCATGCCGGAACTCAGTTGGGAGTGCGATTTTTTGATAAGACCGAAGTGTTTGGCATCGAGACCGAAGCCAGTAGGGTCGTCGGAGTGCGGACCGCTGCAGGGGGTTTTGAAGCAGGGCATGTGGTTCTGGCATCGGGGCCGTGGACGGGCATTGCAACTCGTTGGATACCCGAAGACGTTCCGATCAGGCCGATCAAAGGCCAACGGATATTGTTGAGGTTGCCCGGCTTACTGCCACGGTCGCCGGTCGACGGATTCTCTGGTTACTGCGTTCCTCAACCGGATGGCAGAATCCTGGTGGCAGCGACGCGGCATGAGTATGAGTTTGATCAGGTTGTGACGGCGGGGGCTATTGCGGATATGATCAAAGCCGCGGTCGACCTCTATCCGAAGCTGAAAGACGCTCAGTTCGATTCGGCCCGGGTGGGTGTGCGCCCCGGAACCCCCGACGACCTGCCCATCATCGGCCCTGTGCCCGGGTGGGATGGTCTCAGCATAATCGCAGGCCACGATGCAGTTGGCATCATGATGGCGCCCGCCACAGCAGACTCACTAGCCGAATCAATCGCGTCTGGCGACGGCGTCCCACTTGAGCCGTTCAGCCTCGGAAGATTCTCGCCATAGAAATATCTCCTAACGCCTGATAGCCTCGTCAAGACAACACCCCTGCCGGAAAAAATACCCGGCAGGGGTGTTTTAATGCCCACCTCTGGGAAAGTTATCGGAATACGGGATGAATCCGGTAGATTCTCGGCCAACGGAAGGAACCAATCTCTGTTCAGAGGAGGGCGGAACGATCTATTTTGTTGGGATTGTGTCAGAGGCGTCCCGAGTATTATATCAATCGGGTTAATTTCATATTACGAAACAATAGGCTAATCGTCAATGCCATCTTTCTGCCGCCTAAGCGCACAGAATCATGATGCGCCAATATCCGTGTTACCGACGGAATAACCCATTTTAAGCTTTTCTGACCAGCGCGACGGTTGCCTTGATGCCGTCGAAATTCTGGTCTTCAGAATGGGCGTCTGATGGGGCTGGGGCTTCCAGCAACTCGTCACTGAGCGTCTCTTGCCGTATGTAGTCCGAGTGAACGCGGACGACCTCGGACAGATTCTCGTCGCCCTGGTAGTAGGTGATTATGCGGTCGGCGATGTCGAAATCGGCAGCGCGTCGCATGTTCTGGATGCGGTGAACCAGCTCTCGCGCTTGGCCTTCCAGACGAAGCTCCGGAGTGACCTCGGTGGCGATTGCGACGGTGTAGCCTGCGTCGCTGGACACAGCGAACCCTTCTCTGTCGTCCGACGAGACCAAGATTTCTTCTGGCTCAAGCTCATAGCCTGACAACTCCACTGATTCGCCAGCGTCCACTTTTGCGGCGACCTCCTGGGCGTCGGCAGCGGCCAGAGCCTCGATGATGTAGTGAAGCTCCATGCCATACTTTGGGCCGAGGATAGGCATGTTGGCCTGGAGCTTGTAATCCACGACCTCGTTGTCGGCGTCGAAGGCCACGATGTCCCGTACGTTTAATTCGTCGATGATCTGCGGCTCCGCCTGTTCAAGCAGGGAGCGCTCCTCGGCGGTGCGAGTCTTGATCATCGCCGTTGCCAGAGGTTGTCGGACCTTGATCGATGCCTTGCTTCGTGCGGCTCGGCCCATGCTGGAGAGCCGCATGGCGAGCCTGGAAACGTCGGTCAATCGAGAGTCTATGACGCTCTCGTCGGCGACGGGATAATCGTCGAGGTGCACGCTCTCCTGTCCCAATCCCGCCCGGACAACCAGATTCTGGTAGATGGCCTCAGTGGCGAAAGGGATGATTGGGGCAAGCAGTTTCGACAGCGTGACCAGCACCTCATAAAGCGTGGCGTATGCGGCCAGCTTGTCCTGGTCTCCGCTGTTCTCGCCCTGGTTCAGTAGACCCGATTTCCAGAAGCGTCGGCGACTGCGCCGGACGTACCAGTTGGACAGCGATTGCACGAACGCTTCGGAGCGGCGGGCTGCGGTCTGAGGCTCGAAATCCTCCAGCGCCTGGGTGGTCTCGGCGACCAGTTGGTTAAGCTCGGACAGTATCCAGCGGTCCAACTCGGCGCGTTCAGCTACGGGCGAGGCTGGCGTTTTGGGGTCGAACTGGTCAATTTCGGCGTAGGTGACGAAGAAAGAATAGACGTTCCACAAGGGGATTATGAACTGACGCCGCACCTCGTCCGCAGAGCCGTAGCCGAAATTGATGTTGGCGGCCGGGTCGTGACGGGCGAACACCCAGCGCATGGAGTCAACGCCCATCTTCTCGGCGGCGTCCTCGAACCAGATTGCGGTGCCTGCGCTTTTGTGCATCTCCTCGCCCTTCTCGTTTCGCATCAGGGCGTAGCTGAACACCGACTGGAAGCTGGCTGTTTCTTCTAGCACCGCGCCCATCGTTAGCATCGAGTAGAACCAGTTGCGGAACTGGCCGGGGAAGCTCTCGGATATCCAATCGGCTGGGAACCACTCTTTCCATGCGTCGCTGCCGTGGCGGTATCCCAGAGTGGAAAATGGCACGATGCCAGCGTCCAACCACGGATTGCCGACCTCAAGAATGCGCGAGACTTTGGAGCCGCATTCCGAGCAGGTGATCTTGACGGCATCGACCCAGGGCCGGTGAGGGGAGTGGCCCTCGAATTCGTCCCACCCCTCGACGGCCCGCTCGTGGAGTTCATCCTCACTGCCCATGACGTCGAAATGACCGCAGTCCTCGCACTTGAATATGGGTAAGGCGAGCCCGTAGTATCGCTTCTTCGAGATCATCCAGTCGTCCATGTTGTCGAGCCAGTCAAGCTCACGGCGCATGCCGAACTCGGGGACCCATCGGATGCTTTCGGTGATCTTCTTCAACGACTCACGGATTGGGTCCATGCTGATAAACCACTCGTCCACTAATCGGAAGACCAACTCTGTCCCGCATCGCCAGCAGACAGGGTAGCGGTGTGTGTAGCGTTCCAGGTTGTAGAAAACGCCTTTGGACTTCAGGCTGTCGTAGATTTCCTCGTTTACGTCAAAGACGCTCTTGCCGGTCAGCGGGCCGAATCCGTCGATGAACACGCCAAACTGATCCAGCGGAGCGATAACTGCGAGGTCCATCTCTTTGCCCAGAGCGAAGTCCTCTTTGCCCGCGCCGGGGGCTGTGTGGACGATTCCGGTTCCTTCGTTCTCGGCCACCTCTTTCCATGGGATGACCCGATGCTCAACGCCCTGCTGGGCTTCGAGTTCGTCGAACGGACCGGAGTATCGCAGACCCACCAGCGCGTCGCCGGTCATCTCTTCCAGGATTTCGTGCTCGCCCTGGAGCACGGAAACGAGGCTCTTGGCCAGGTAGATTTTGTCGTCCCCTTGGCGCACTTTCACGTACATCAGTTCAGGATGAACCGACGCTGCGACGTTGGATGTCAGAGTCCAGGGCGTCGTGGTCCAGATCAGCAAGGATTCGTTTGCTCGATCCAGAATCGGGAATTTCACGAACAGTCCGGGATGGACGATCTCGCGGTAGCCCTCGGTGACGATCTCGTGTTCGGACAGACCAGAACTACACCTTGGACACCAGGGCATCACGTCCGTTCCTTCGTAGAGCAGACCTTTTTCGAGGCAAACCTTAAGAAAGTGCCAGATGGTGTAGTTGTTCTCGTCTGACTTGGTGTGATAAGAGTCGTCCCAGTCCATCCACATGGCGAGACGTTTGGACTGTTCGGAGATGATGTCCGCGAACCTGTCCACCCGCTGTTTGCAAAGCTCCACGAAGTTGCCGACTCCGTACGCTTCGATGTCCAGCTTGGACTTGAAACCCAGCTCTTTTTCGACCTCGACTTCGATCCACAATCCCTGGCCGTCGAAGCCGTTCTGGAACCTCTGTTTGTAGCCTTGCATATTGCGGAACCGCAGGAACAGGTCTTTGTAGCTCCGGCCCCAGGCGTGGTGGACGCCCATCGGGTTGTTTGCGGTGATGGGGCCGTCTATGAACGACCAGCGTTTGTCCGAGTTTTCGTTGCGCTCTCGGTACTTGCGAGGAATATCATTCTCGTTCCACCACGAGAGCATGTCTTCTTCCAGCTTTGGGAAGTCCTGCCTTGAATTTACCGCCTCGAACATCTTTTGTGTTTCCTTTCGCGCTTTTCCCGATTAGCAGCGGACAAAGGTGAAGTTATTTCGCTCTCGCCACAAGCCACATTACTGTTGAATCAAATTCCATCGGTTTCAGGTCTGACATCTGGGCGTCTGACGTGCCGTAAGTTTGAGCGACGCTCCAGCCTGTGTGCTCCAGCAGTTCCATCATTTCGTGGAGGCTGTAAACCCGGTGCCTCATGTGGATGCTCAGTTTGTGTTTGATGTCCGGGCCAGAGCCTTCCCAGAATTCCCAGTCGTTCAGAATAGTCGACGTCTCGAACTCAAACGCGCGGTTCTGAATAACGCGCAGGCCGCCCGCGGTGTCCATACCCTCCGGCTCGAAGTTTCTGACAACCCAGTCTCGATTGACGGTCTGAACAATCAGCGTAGCGTTGTCTGCCGCTATTTCTCGAAACTTGCTGAACATGGTTATGTCGCCGGATTTTCCGAAGTAGCCATTGGATGTGAACATGCTGATTATTACGTCGAAACCGGGGCGGCTCCCAAGAACCGAGGCCGGGTTCAGAATATCACCGCAGACAAATTTGGCGGCGCCGCCTTCGGCTCTGGATGTCTGCGTGGCAATGTTGACATACATCTCTGACAGGTCAATGCCAGTGACGCTGTATCCGACCCCCGCAAGCCGGAGGCTGTGACGCCCGATGCCGCAGGGGGCGTCTAGCAGAGTTGAACCCGGGTCGTGGCCTCTATCATGAAGCAATCGAGTCAACGTCATTACCTCGTGGTCCGCCCGCTCGTCGATCTTTTCAAGGAACGGCAGATAGACCTCTGGAAACTCGACAGACAGTGTATGTGTCCAGTGTTTTTCGTAAGTTTCGCCCATGTCCTGACTTCCTGACACCTGAAATCTTGATACCAAAAAGCTCCCGCCCCAATGATAGGGACGGGAGCTTCCGATTGCCGATTGAGCATTGGAAGATGGAACCCGCGGTGCCACCCTGATTCCTCGTCGTAGAGACGAGACACTCAGTGTCCGACAGCCAAATGGCGATCAGACCGCCCTGCTAACGTTGGGCGAAGCCGTCGGAGCCTACTGTCGCGGCTCCAAATGGCGCCGCGAATTCGGTCCAAGGCTCAGGAGGGATGTTCAGGGGAGGCCGTGGCGTCTGCTCTCACCATGCCGTCCGGTAATTCGGACGACCCAGACTCGCTGTGCCGGGTATCTTCTCTTACTCGTCTCCGTCGAAGCCTTTGTATTTCGATTAAGTCAGCTTAGTGAATAAGGTTCTCTGGTGTCAAGATGACTAGCTTGCCAGAGTTGCTTCGACGCTTAATTCGACGTTTCCTTTGAGGGCGCCGGAAATCGGACAGCCGTCTTTTGCTCCCTCGGCCGCGGCACTGAAAGCTGCGGCGTCGATGCCGGGAACTGTGCCTGTCACCGACCAGCCGCTGGACGCCACTTTGAACCCGCCCTCAACCTGCTCGAAGGTCACGGTCGCGCTGACCTCTAGCTTCGATGGAGGTGTTCCTGCTCGGCCCAGGCCCGCGGACAGGGTCATGCAGACACATGATGCCTGGGCCGCCGTGATCAGCTCTTCAGGGCTGGTTTTCCTGTTAGACTCCTCAGACTTGGCCGCCCAGGACGGACACGCCCAGGTCTGTGAACGCG
>DCAW01000065.1:3838-4442 GCA_002313895.1 Dehalococcoidia bacterium UBA1123 | reverse complement strand
GGCGACAACCGTTCATTACCGAGCCCTGTACGTCAAACCAAGGCGGCTAGATCCCGAAGTGAGAGATGTATCGACGCCGATGAAACGACTGACCGCCAAAAGCGGCTTCCACCGCCCGCGCCCGTTTCAGAAAGAATCCCGCATCGAACTCATCCGTCATGCCGATCCCACCGTGCATCTGAATCATGTCGTTGGACATGTCGTGGAGAAACTCCCCAGCCTGACATTTAGCCAGCGAACAGAGAATCGGAACGTCTTCACTCCCCGCGTCGATGGCCCGAAGCGCCGCTTCAACGCAGGAGCGGGCAAACTCCTTCTGCATGAAGCGTTCGGCCGCTCGGTGGCCAAGGCTCTGGAAGGAGCCGATGACCTGGCCGAACTGTTCCCGAGTCTTCAGGTACTCCAGGGTCCGGTCGAATGCCTCGGCGCCAATGCCTAGCATCTCCGCTGCTAGACCAGCACGGGCGCGGTCGAGGATTCCTTCGAGAAGCGTAAAGCCTTCTCCAACTTCGCCCAGCACACAATCAGCAGTGGCGCTTACCGAGTTGAACGCGACGTTGGCGTATCCCCTGCTGTCCGCGGTCTTGAGCGGAGTCACCTCAAT
>DCAW01000065.1:993-3501 GCA_002313895.1 Dehalococcoidia bacterium UBA1123 | reverse complement strand
CCGTTTGTATCCTTCGGCAGCAGGAACAAAGTAATACCTGAGGTATCTCCCGGGCTACCGCTGGTTCGCGCGGCGACAACGAGACCGTCGGCGCTCACACCCTCAAAGACGAGAACTTTCTGGCCGCTCAATGTGTAGCCATCGCCCGCTCCTTGCGCTGAGAGAGCGGTCTGCTCCGGACCATGGTGAGGACCTTCATCCACTGCCAGAGTCAGAATACGTTTACCCGCCGCAATGTCAGGTAGCCAGTTCTTCTTCTGAGCATCTGAACCGCCGAGCATCAGCGCGGACGCGCCAACCAGTCCGGACGCGAACAGGGGGGATGCCACCAGCTGCCGACCTGTCTCCTCAAGAACCACCCCGAACGTGGCGTAGTCCAAACCTGAACCGCCCAGTTCCTCCGGAACGAGAATTCCGGCCCAACCCATGGCGGAAATATCCGACCATATGGCGTCATCGAAACGTTTCGGTGGGCCGCTGTCCCGCACTTGGCGGAATTTCTCCACAGGCGATTCGTCTCTGGCCCAGGCCTGGGCCTGGTCCTTCAGCATGGATTGCTCTTCAGTGAGTACAGCCATCTCTCAATACCCCTTCAAACCCAGTACGCGCTTCGCGACCAAGTTCAGATTGACCTCTGTGGTTCCGCCTTCGATGGAATTCGCCTTGGACCGGAGCCAGGTACGGACATTCCGCAGTTCCTCCGGGGTGAACTCCTCCCCCTCCCAGCCGAGACCCTGATTGCCGAGCATCTCCACCACGAGTTCTTGCCGGTTCTGATTGTCCCGAGCCCAGGCGACTTTCAAAATGCCGACAGCGGGCGATGGCCCGTGCACCGCCGCTTCCTCGCCAAACCTACGCCCGGTGAGGGCGTACGCATGGGCAAACATTTTCTGGCTAGCGATGCGCTCGCGCAGGGCGCCATCGGCCAGCTTGCCATCCTCAAGTCCGATGTAATCTTGAGCCACCCGTTCCAGGTCATAAGATCCACCAGCGACGCTGGCGCCGCCGCCGCTGCCAGCGATGCCCTGCCGTTCGTGCAAAAGCAGTCGTTTGCCAATATTCCAACCGAGGTTCTTCTCACCAATGAGGTTTTCCTTGGGAACAACCACATCGGTAAAAAACACTTCATTGAAGGACGAATCGCCTGAGATCAAGGTGATCGGTTTCACCTCCACCCCCGGGGATTTCATGTCCAGGGTAAGGAAACTGATGCCCTCGTACTTGTTATCGCGATCGGTCCGGAAGACACCATACATCCAGTCGGCCTCCAGCGCCCCGGAGGTCCAGATCTTTGATCCGTTGAGAACAAAGTGATCGCCCCTGTCTTCGGCGAAGCTCTGCAGATTGGCCAGGTCCGATCCAGCTCCTGGCTCCGAATATCCCTGGCACCAGTGAATTTCACCACGGATGATGGGAGGAAGATAACGCTGCTTCTGCTCATCCGTCCCGACGTCGAGAAGTGTTGGCCCCCACATCATGGTGCCGAAACCGCCGATGGGACTGACCGCGCCCAAGGCCCGCATCTCCTGCTGGACGACCGCGGCTTGATCCGGTGTCAACCCACCGCCACCATATTCAGCAGGCCAGGTAGGCGCCGACCAGCCTTTCTGACCTACGCGGTCCTGCCAGACTTTCCAGTCGCCCGTCAGCTTAGAGCCGAAGCCGGCAATGCCCGGGGGTCTCTTATTGGCTAGTTTGTCCGGGAAGTTCTCATTGAGCCATGAACGGGCTTCTTCCCGAAACGCGTCCAGGTCTTGTGCTGATGCCAAGGTCCACCCTCCAGATGATTCGCCCGCCGAAGATAGCAGATCTCGGTGGTTCAGGCTGTCACTACACCGATATGCTCTTGCCAACTTCTACTGCAGCGTTGCGCCGACGCGTGTATGACGGTGCTCGAGAAAATTTACGAAAGATTAACAGCCACGGGCAGTGCGTCAGACGTCATCGACTATCCTCACACGCCCAGTATTGCCATCCACCTCGACGATCTGGCCGTCCTCGAACTGATGGGTTACGTCGGCAATACCACTCACGCAAGGCTTTCCATATTCCCTTGCGACCAGCGCACCATGCTGAAGCTCGCCACCGATTTCGAGGATTACAGCGGCTGCGTTGATGAAAAGCGGTGTCCATCCCGGGTCGGTGGTAACCGCGACCAGAATATCGCCCGGTTCTACCTCTTTTTCGAATGGATCGTTGAGTACTTTGATAGGGCCGGTGGCCATGCCCGCAGACACCGCCACACCGACGATCGTGCCGTCGGGCTCATCCGTCGCGGACACCTGCGGCCTAAACAGTCGACCACGAGAATCGATGGCAAGCGGGAAATGTCGCACCTGGGCACATTGTTTGACAAAAAGGGCGCCTTTCTCTGCCACCAATGTCCGGATATCCACGTGCGCATCAGCATATGCCCGATCGACGTCCTCAAAAGATAACTGAAAGATTTCATCTGGCTGGTCAAGCCGACCGTCCACGACAAATTGATCTGCCCGCCGCATGGTGTGC
>DCAW01000065.1:456-665 GCA_002313895.1 Dehalococcoidia bacterium UBA1123 | reverse complement strand
CGAAAACGGTGATAGAGCTCAGTGAGGTGGTGCTTGAAATACTCTCTGGTGCCGTTATACGTCTGGATGTCGGTGTACAGCTTTCTCAGCTTCTTCCCCTTACGAGCAGGTAGTAACTCGAGCAATTTCTGATAGGCCTCCTCCCTGCCTTTCACTTGTTTGGCCTGCATGTCGTGGGGATTGAAGGTGCCTCCGGACCGAGCTAGGGT
>DCAW01000065.1:0-346 GCA_002313895.1 Dehalococcoidia bacterium UBA1123 | reverse complement strand
TGTGCTTACGAAAACGGTGATAGATCTCAGTGAGGTGATGTTTGAAATACTCTCTAGCTCCGTTATACGCCTGGATGTCCGTATACAGCTTTTTCAGCTTCTTCCGCTTACGAGCAGGTAGTAGCTTGAGCAATTTCTGATAAGCCTCCTCCCTGCCTTTCACTTGTCTGGCCTGCATGTCGTGGGGATTGAGGGTGCCTCCGGACCGAGCTAGGGTCGCGATTTGCCTCAGAATCAGCTGGGGCGAATCCCCATAACGAGGATTCAGCAAGTCCATTTCCAACGGTCCTCGATGGCCATAATCGAAGACGAATGCATCCCACTCGGCGAGAAACTCTTCAGGTAA
>DCAW01000165.1:24209-28617 GCA_002313895.1 Dehalococcoidia bacterium UBA1123 | reverse complement strand
CTCGACATCAACACCGAGGCCACGATAGTCATTCGACCCGGATCGTTGTCGCAGATAATATTGGAGCCTCAATCCGTCTCAACCTCACCATCGGAACAACTCAGCTTCAGCGTGCTTGCGATTGACGAATTTGGCAACCCGTTAACCAACATAGTGACGACATTCAAAGCAGACATCTCCGCCTGCCAAATTGACGCCTTTGGCAGGTTCACGGCAGGCGCCGGAGCCGGAGCCGGAGTTTACGACAACGCCGTTGTGGTCTAAGCAACTGATGGATCCATATTGACAAATGCAGCAGCCCACGTGAGAATCGACCTTCGCCCCCTAAAACAACTCCTTTTGTTGCCAGAAACCGCCACGGTTCAGGCAGACGGAGAAGTGACCTTCACCGCCTCTGCGTTGGATGGTTGGGGCGATGCTGTTGATGACGCGATAATCGGATTTGATAGAGCATCCGACGCCGGTCGAATCGACCCGAAGGGCCATTTCGTCGCGGCAGTCCTTGCCGGTGTGGTTCGAGGCGCCGTGAAAGTTGTGGCCTCCTCGAGTGACGCCAGTATTGCCGCCGCATCTGATGTGAACGTCACCCACGGCGCCATCGACCATGTGCTCATCGAGCCATCCGCCACAGAATTGAGAGCCACGAAAACCATCAGCTTCACCGCGCGGGCCTCTGATGCATTCGACAACCGGATCGAGGGCGCCAGAATAACCTGGGAAGCGTCTGGAAGCAAAGGAACAATCGGGCTGGAGGGTATTCTGACCGCCGGAGGGCGCGCAGGATTCTACGCCGACGCGGTGATTGTCGCAGCTGAGCTTGGCGGTATCTCGGTTGAAAGTTCCGCTTCTATTCGCGTAACTCCCGGCCCACTATCTCATGCAACACCAGCCCCTGGTTTGATTCAACTCACCCCTGGGTCCATCATCCAGCTAGAATCTCCGCAAGGCTTCGACCGTCACGGAAATCCAGTCAAAGGCTCTGTCGTTATCTGGTCCGTGGCGGACGAAAACGCTGGAGAAGTCAGCGCATCCGGCCTATTTGCCGCCGGCCAATCCCCAGGTGACTACCCAAACGCGTTATTCAAAAAAGGCTCAACGCGAACAACGTCCGTCTCTGTGACGAACCTTTCCTAGCGCTCTGACCCGCTAACCGCGATATACTGGAGCTAACGCAAAATCAGAGGTTTGTATGATCCCCGTAAGGCTCAGTGTCAAAAATTTCCTCAGTTACCGGGACAATGCCCCCATTTTGAATCTCGAAAGCATCCACATCGCCTGCCTATGCGGAGAGAATGGTCACGGAAAGTCCGCTCTGTTGGATGCCATGACTTGGGCGTTGTGGGGCCAGGCGCGAGCGCGCCGACAAGAAGACCTGATACACAAGGGCCAGACAGACATGGCGGTCGAGTTGGATTTTCTCGCCCGTGATGATCTATACCGTGTGAGCAGACGATATTCGGTTTCAGCAGGGCGAGGAGCGGGCCATCCGGTCCTTGAGCTTCAAATCGCATCTGACGACGATTCCACATTCCGCCCCATCACCGGGAACACGATGAGCGACACTCAGGCACGAATCGTCGAAATACTGCACATGGACTACGACACGTTCATCAACACCGCGTTTCTGCGACAGGGCGATGCCGATCGTTTCACCAACGCTCGGCCGACGGAGCGCAAAGCGATCCTGACTGAGGTGCTGGACCTCTCGTATTACGAAGGTTTGGAGACCAAAGCCAAAGCGCGAGCTGCAGGTATCTCAACTCGTCTCCAAGAAACAGAAGTCCGCATATCTCTTCATCAACAGGAATTGGATAAGAAACCTGAGCACGAAGCGCGGCTCTCGGAAGTCCAACAAGCTGTCGAGACGCTACAAAACCAGAGTTTAACGGCGAGCGCTGACGTTGAGTCCGCCTCTCAGCGGGTCGAATCTCTCAACGCCCAGAAAGCCGAATTGGAGAGGTTCACTCCCCAGTTAGACAACCTCAGGTCTCGCATTCGGGATCTCGAACTCCGAACTCGGAACCATCTGGAGGCAGTGACACGATATCAGGCTCTGTTGAACCGAAAAGGTGAAATCGAAGAGGCGCACACTCGTCTTACGAAAGCGGAGGCCCAACGGGACAGATTCGCCCGCGCATTGTCAGAGAAAAGCCCTCTCGACCAACAATTGGCGGAGTTGACCCGAACAATCTCTGTGGCGCATGAAAGACTGGCCGGTCAAGTCCGCCAAACCCAACATCGAATTGATGTCGACCTAGAACCCAAAGCGTCCCGAATTCAGGAATATGAACAAGCCTTCGATGCGTTAGAACCGCAGCGTCAAGAGCTAGTAATCGCTTCAACTCAAATGGAGCAGGATCGCATCGAACTAGGAAATCTGTCTCAGGAATTAGACACTCTGAACGCAGCCTCAGAAACGATGAACTCCTTGGAGCGCCAGAGAGCGGAACTCCAGCAAATCATCGACTTGGAGCAAGCCAATATCAAGAACGCCGCCGACAACATCAATGTTGCAATTGAGCGAGAATTGAGACCAAATGCGGAAAGATTGACGAGCCTCGAAGCCGAACGTCAGAAATTGGGCGCCGAACGCGAAAACCTGCAACTGGTTTCGAGTCAGAATGCTGACGCAAGAGCGGAGCTAGACAAGGTTGAAGCGAATATCGTCATTCTGGGGCAGGAAAGCGATAATCTGGTTCAAAAAATGAAGGACACGCGACAGAAGTTCGACATTCTGGAGCAAGGGGATGCCATCTGTCCGGTCTGCAAACAGCCCCTCGGTGATGAAGGCCAGTCACATTTACGGTCAGAGTACGAAAAAGAAGGCCGCGAAAGTCGCCGACAACATACCGAGAACAAGGCGGAACAAGAGAAAACCAAGTCACAACGTCAGCTATTGACCGACGCCCTCCTGAACATGGAGTCGGCTTTCGACGTCCGCACGCGCAACCTGGAATCGGCCAGCGGAAGGCTCAACGTTGAGATCGAAAATTCCAAGAGAGCCGCTGGCGAATTGGCAGTCCAGTTGCCGAAACTCAACGAGTTTCGAGCGGGGCTTGCCTCAAAGGATTTTTGCCATAAAGAACGCCAAAAATTGGCCGAGCTGAATACAGAAACTCGATCTCTGAACTTCGATCCAACGCGTCGAGAACAAGTTCAGGCCGAGCGAAGCGACAAAGGCCAAAGCATCTCGAACCTCGAAATTCGGGTCAACCAGGGATTGCTGGAATTGCAACGCGATTCTGACAATTTTGAGCGTAATCTGAAGGATGCCCGAACCGCGAAATCCAATCTTGGCCCTGCGAGAGAAGAACTGAGCGCGCTCCAGAACCGAGTGGACTCCGAAGACTACGCCCAGAAGACTCGCGTCCGGGCCGCCGAGCTTGAGGCCGTCATCGCGGAACTTGGATACGATGCTGAGGAACACGCCTCGGTCGATGCGCTAGCGTCTCGACTGGGCGAATATGCAGAAATGCACCGTTCCCTGACGGACGCCAGCGAACGTCTTCCCTCGGAACAGGCGTTGTTGTCTGGGGCCTCAATCGAGCTATCGGAATTATCGGATGAGTTATCTTCTGCTCAATCTAAACAGTCAGATATCGAAACAGCGCTGCTCGCATTGCCATCCTCAAAGTCAGCCCTGAAAAGCGCCCATAGTACACTGTCAGGCTTGGAGTCGACTCTGGACGACCATCGTGTGCGTATAGGCGTGCTGGAAACCCAGTTACAGCGTTGCGTAGAAGTTGAGGGCATCGTAAAAGGTCTGGAGAAACATCGAACGTCGATGGTCAACGAGCGCGGTCTTTACAGCGAACTCGTGCTGGCATTCGGAAAAAACGGAATCCAGGCGTTGATTATCGAAGACGCGATACCACAGTTAGAGGCCGACGCCAACGAACTTTTGGCCAAACTCACGGACAACCGTATGACGCTCCGGCTGGAACTAAAAGAAGGTCGTCGAGTTCGGGGCACCGATGCCCTTTCCGAGGAGTTGGACCTCAGTATCAGCGACGAACTTGGCACGCGGGGTTACGAGACATTCAGTGGCGGCGAGACGTTCCGAATAAATTTCGCGTTGCGTATTGCTCTTTCGCGTTTGTTGGCGCGAAGGTCAGGGGCTCCACTTCGCATCCTGTTCATAGATGAAGGATTCGGTTCACAGGACGCCACCGGCCAGGAAAGGCTCACAGAGGCTATTCAATCTATTCAGGACGATTTCGAGAAAATCATCGTCATTACTCATATAGACCACGTCAAAGAAGCGTTTCCTGTGCGAATCGAAGTCACAAAGACCGAGCTGGGCTCGACGTTCGAGATCGTGTAGAGCCTAATCTTTATCTACGCCCAGGCACATCATCTGAGGAAAACCCAGATTAAGACGATCTCAAAACTGATTCGTGAGCATTTC
>DCAW01000165.1:0-23868 GCA_002313895.1 Dehalococcoidia bacterium UBA1123 | reverse complement strand
GCATTTCGTCTCTGGCAAGAAATCTGGCATCGGAAATCAACAATGTGAAAGGCGAAATTTCGGAGTTGTCGCCTGGGCAGGTTTACCGCAAAAACTCTTCACGAGGATGAAAAGTTCGACGTGATGATAGTCGAGTTCCGTGTCCACCCATTGCCTCACGTAGATCACACGGTCTCGGTCAATATCCACTCCTGTTTCCTCCATGACCTCCTGTTTGGCGCAATCGAAGGGCGACTCTTCGCGCTCAACTCCACCACCCGGAGGTATCCAGAACATTTTCCCTTACTCGGGGATATCGTGCGTGACCATCAGCAGTTTTCCTGCGTCAACGGCGATGGCCGCAGCCCTGATCCGATGATTCATTTCTCACCGCTTTCAGCGTTAAAACATCTAAAAATGCAGTTGCAGGCGCTAGTTGATTCTCACCAGGAAACAAATTATTCATGATCCGCACACATGTCGTTACAGGCGCATTCGGATACACAGGGAAGTACATAGCCCGGAGATTGCTGGAAGCCGGTTCCAAGGTCACGACGCTGACGGGACACCCTGAGAGTCCAAATCAGTTCGGCGAGCGACTTACCACTTCTCCATTCAACTTCGATAATCCTGCTGCTCTGGCCCGCACCCTGGAAGGGGCCGACACATTATTCAACACTTATTGGATACGGTTTGCTCATGGTGGAATCAATCATGACACGGCCGTCGAAAATCTCATGACCCTAATCTCTGCAGCAGAAGACGCGGGCGTCCGGCGCATCGTCCATCTCAGTATCACCAATGCCACCCTTGATTCTTCGCTTCCCTACTTTAGAGGCAAAGCTCAAGTGGAAGACGCAATCTGCCAATCTTCCATGTCCCACGCGATTTTGAGACCAACCGTGATATTCGGTCGAGAGGATATTCTACTAAATAACATCGCCTGGATGTTGAGAAAGTTCCCTTTCCATCCGATATTCGGCGATGGCGATTACCAGGTCCAACCGATATTTGTCGATGATCTGGCTGCTCTCGCAGTCGAGTTAGGACACAGTCGCGAAAACGTCGCGCTGGATGCTGTCGGCCCAGAGGTCCACACCTATCGCGAAATGGTCAGCTTGATCTTGGACAAAATTGGCGCAAATTCCCGGCTGATTCGCGTAAATCCTAAAGTGGCGCTGATCGTCTCACGCATCATGGGCGTTATTCTTCGTGATGTCCTGCTCACGCGAGATGAGATCGACGGATTGATGTCCGACTTGTTGGTGTCCAAATCCGGCGAACTAGCGCCCGGATCGACGCTGTTCAGCGATTGGCTAACCGAAAACGCTCATTTGCTTGGTCAAGGGTACGTCTCGGAGTTGGATCGACACTATCGGTAGGTCAAGTTTCCTCGGTGGGGTTCGTCCACGCTGAAATTTTTATCAAAGGTCGATTTCAGACAATTTTGGCGAAATTTTCAGTGTAGGCTCAGTGAGCGTCTGAACATCCTTCGCCTCCCACTCTGGAGCGACTTCGAGAAGCGTGAGTTCGTTTTTCGCCACAGCAATCACAGCGATGTCAGTCACAATCATGCTGACGCATCCCTTGCCGGTCAGCGGGAACGAACACTGATTGACGATTTTAGGATTGTCATTTCGGTCTGTATGCTCCATCGCGACAATGATGCGTTTGGCTCCCGCCGCCAGGTCCATCGCCCCGCCGACGTTGCCCACCCCTCGCTGCGGCAGCATCCAGTTTGCGAGATCGCCGTTCTCGGCGACCTGAAACGCGCCTAGCACCGCGACATCGATATGTCCTCCACGAATCATGGCAAAGGCTTCGGCGGAATTGAAAAAAGACATCCCAGGGTTCGGAGCCAGGAACTGACCTCCGGCGTTGATGAGGTCGATATCTTCCTCGCCCGGCGCAGCCATCGGGCCGTAGCCCAGAACGCCGGATTCGCTATGGTAAATGACCGTTCGACCTTCGGGAACGAACTGAGAGCATAGAGTCGGAATCCCGATTCCCAGGTTAACGACGTCTCCGTCCTGCAGTTCGCGGGCGACCCGCATGGCGATAATCTCTCTATCTAATCGAGGCTTGACCATATGTTGCCTTTCGGTCTCGTGCTGGCATTTCAATGAATCCGGGCATCAGCGTTTCAAGAAATCTTCACCATCCGATTTACGTACAGCGCAGGAGTGTGAATCACCGCGCTGTCCAGCCCTCCAGGCTCAACGATCTCGTCCACCTCGATAATCGTCACACTCGCGGCTGTGGCCATCACGCCGTTGAAATTCTGAGATGTCCCTCGGTATGTCGTGTTGCCCAGAGTGTCGGCCACGTTCGCCCGAAGCAACGCGAAGTCTGCCTTAAGAGAACGCTCCATCGCGTACTCCCGGCCATCGAATTCTCTGATTTCTTTGCCTTCGGCGATCTGAGTTCCGACGCCGGTTGGCGTGTAGAACGCGGGGATTCCCGCGCCTCCAGCGCGTATTCTCTCTGCCAACGTGCCTTGAGGTACAACTTCAAGTTCGACCTTCCCTTCAAGATACGCCCGCTCGAACGACGTTGGACGGGACGGCGAAGGCGACACAGGAAAGGACGCAATCACTTGCTTGACCTGCTCATTGTCCACCAGTATGCCGATGTCGATGGGACGGTCTCCAGGTAGAGTCCCGAATCCCATGACGCTGGCGAGCCCCGCTGTGTTGCTGATGATGGTCAGGTCTCTGGCTCCGTGATCGCGCAGGGCGCGGATTAGATTTTGGGCAGTGCCGCCTGGCCCCGCGAAACCATCAATCATCAGCATCGCGCCATCCGGTATGTCGGACACAGCTTCATCAAAATTCGGAACGATTTTGTTCAATTGTGGGGTCTCCAATTTTCAATATCGTGAACCGTCGCATGAACGGACTGTCAAAAGACATCCAAGCCACACGCAGTGAGTCGTGTCACGCCTGCGAGCGGCGAGCTGGGGCGAACACTACTAGGATGTTCATGTCCTCAGTGATCGTGTGAAATCGGTGTTCCACACGGGCGGCGACGAAAACAACGCTCCCAGGCTCAAGGGGCCTGTCTTCGCCATCAACGCTCATCGTGCACCGGCCCGACACGATGTAATATATCTCGTCCTCGGTGTGCGGCTGTTGCGTGTCGACGCCTCCCGCCGGCAGGGAATATACTCCGAGGCTCATGGCCGGGACGGCCAAAAACTCCAGGTACCGTTCGCCTGACTGGCCTTGTTGGTTCACCAGTTCAGAAAACTCAAACGCGTCCATATATATCGTCCTTCTCTTTCGTCGGAATCATTCGGCGTCTAAATTTCCTGTTAATCTTCGATGAACCGATGCAAGCGTGACCTTGGCTTCTCTCCTCAACCCGCCCCGCCTGCCTCTCCTCAGATAACCCAGTCTTCTCCGCGCCATTGAAGAGAGCGTTTTTGTGTCTTCGTGGGAAAACCCAAGAACCCTGGACGCAGCCAAGCCTGCGAGTCGGCCAGACTCAATTGCCGTCGCGCCGCTCTCGACACCGGATGTGTCGCCGCAGACGAAAAGTCCATTGACGAGTGTAACAAAGTTCAGGTCGTGGATTGGCATTATTCCGCCGAGAATTTCGATCTCCAGTGTTGGGCATCCGGCATCAACCGCCAAATGCGAGTCTGGCTCTCTCGGCCATGCCACACATAGGGTGTCGGCTTCGATATCACGAGTCGCTACGCCTGAATACTCCAATTGCTGAACACGCACGCGCTCCAATTTGCCGTCGCCGACAGCCTCTATCAACGGAGTCGATGTCAGAACCTCAACTCCAGCCTGTCGAAGCGGAGATGCGTTGACCTCTCGGCCTTCGACTTTGGAGCCTTTCTCTAGAACAGCGACAATCTCGGCCCCGGCGTCCAACAAATTCTGAGCGATCAACAGCCCGGAATTGTCCGATCCAGCCATCACTATTCGCCGCCCCACCAGTTGCGCCCGCACATTCAGAGCCACCTGCGCTGCGCCCGAACGCATGACCCCGTGCAGATTAGAACCAGGAAAGTCTGGTTCGGGTTCCTCAGAGCCAGTGGCTAGAATCACAGACCGAGCCGACACTAATCCCTCGGAATCCAACATGCCTTCGACCGTCAGGCGAAAAGAATCGCCTGAAACTGCCGGTGGTGACAGTTGATCAACTTCAACTCCCAATCTCACCACGACTCCAGCATCGGATGCCTCGTTCATTAGCCGCGCTTGATGCTCGAAACCGTTTAGCCCGCCGAAAATAGTGACAGGTCCCTGAAGAGGTTGGGACTGGATGCCCAGTTTGCCGCCGGCCCACGCGTCGCGTTCCAGCAGAATCACCGAAGCTCCGGCCTGGGCGCATGTTGTCGCGGAAACCATGCCTGCCGGCCCAGCACCAATAACAGCAACGTCATATCGCACATTTTCGTTCATCGCGGCACTATGATACATCCACAGAAGCAAAAAAGCCTTATGCTATACTTTTCTCGCTCCAAGCCACAAACCACTGGAGGAGAATCGACTCCAATGATTAACGATGCGATCAACATTCGAGAGGCCACGCGACAGGACACAGATCAAATCGTCCAGTTCCAACAAAGCATGGCCCAGGAGGCCGAAGGCAAGAGCTTGGACGAACCGTTGCTTCGTCGAGGCGTGGCGAGCGTGTTCGATTCTGACGACAAGGGATTTTACCTCGTGGCTGAAGCCGACGGAGAGGTTGTGGGAAGCCTGTTAATAACATACGAGTGGAGCGATTGGCGCAACGCGACGTTCTGGTGGATTCAAAGTGTCTTCGTGAGCGCCGATTGGCGACGCAAGGGCGTCTACCGGGCGATGCACGATTGGGTTCACGACATCGCCGACTCGAGAGACGACATTTGCGGCATCAGGTTGTACGTCGATCGGACAAATCATATCGCGCAACAGACCTACAAATCTCTGGGCATGGCGCACTCCCACTATGACCTGTACGAGATAGATTTCGTTCTGTAAGCAAATAAATTGAACGTCCGTCTCCGACGGGTTGATTCAAAAAGGGCCAGTCTCTCTTAAGCGACTGGCCCTTATATTTAGTCCGAATCACAATCCAGTAGACACCATTTTTGTTTTTGCCGCCCCGCTTGCTGGTGTCCTTGTGCTTTCTATTCGACCCAGATACCGAGGTTTTGGCCTCACCACCAGAACAAGGCCCGTCCTACGGTCAAAAAGCCCGACCATTCAGTACCATTTATCCTTGTCGACAACGTTGTTCAGGGGCTCGCCGTTCAGGAACTTTCGTGCGTTGTCGAGGATGATCTGAAATCGTCGCTCCGGCAAGTTCTCAGCGTCCCTGACAGCCACATGGGGAGTCATGAGCACATTGGGCAGACCCCAGAGTTTATGTTCCGAGGGCAGGGGCTCTTCCTCGAACACATCCAACCCCGCGCCGGCAATGACTCCGTTCTCGATAGCGTCAGCGAGATCGTCGATCTTGCACACCTTGCCTCGTCCAATGTTGATGAAGTAAGCCGAATTCTTCATTAACTCAAACCTGCGAGCGTTGAACATGCCTTCAGTTTCTGGAGTGTGAGGCACAGTCGTTATCACGAAATCGGCTCGGTGCAATACTTCGTCTAGTTCATCCGGTGTATGGAGTTGGATAAAGGGAAGCTCATATTCTGGGCGCGGATCTACGCCTATGACCTCCATACCCAGTTCGTTGAGTATTCGCGCAGTCTCGTGGCCGATTCCTCCCACGCCGTTTATCAGCGCAGTGGATACCGTGAGGTCGATGTACGGGGATTTCCGGGCGGCATTATCCCAAACTCCTTGCCGCTGGGCGTCCATGTACCAGGGCAAGCCTCGCGAGAGCGCCATCACGAACATCAGGATATGGTGACTGATATGGTCAAAATAGATGCCACGGGGGTTGGTCATGGTCAGCGAATGCGCCAAAAGCTCCGGGTAATAGTACCCGTGGAACGGCCCTGCGTCGGGGTTGTGAAGCCAGGTCAGCTTGTCGGCTGCCTCGAGAGCGGCGGGCGGAATCCAGCCGCACGCGGCGTCGGCGTCTCTGATGGCCTCAATCGCTTGCTGGTCCGTCTCCGGCGAGACGACATCATATTCAGGCATTGTGTCGGACAATCGAGCCGCGAACATCTCTTTCAGTTCATCTTGGGGTGGCATGAAGACAAATTTCGGCATGGCGCGCTCCTGAATTCTAATTGGATCAGTCGGTTGGTATTGTACGCCACGGAAACCTATCGCAACAATTGATGACTTGAGCGCCCATTGATATCGTCATGCCACTCGAATAATTGCCTGTACTTTAGATTTCAGTGTTCGACAACACCAACACACGACATGCGTGAGTGAAGGAGAGGCGAGCGCAATGAATGAGCAACCGACGCTGATCGTAGTGCCTAGCCCTCCCGCTGCCGGGAAAACGACCATTGCAATTGAGCTTGGGCGCCTCTTGAATTGAACACACCATTCATCAGTGTTGACAATTCAGGTTTTTCAGATGTCGGTATGGCGATGGTCGTGGCAGAAATCTGCAGGTTTTTGACGGTGTGACGAACGATGTCACAGTAAGGCAGCCCAATATTTTTTGGTTGCTGGATTTGAACGACGTTGGCTCTGATGCCGAGCAACTCACTCCGTCGTGTGGCCTTCGCGCTTGAGCAATGCTCGCTTCCTCTCGATGCCCCACTTGTAGCCCTCCAGTTCTCGGTCTTGTCTCACGACTCGATGGCAAGGCACCGCGACAGCCATCCGATTGGCGGCGCACGCCTGCGCAACGGCCCGTGCCGACGTTGGACTCCCTATGGCGCTGGCGAATTCGCCACAGCTGACGGTTGTTCCGGTTGGGAGAAGGCTTAACGCTTCCCACACTCGACGCTGAAACGCGGTACCCTAGATGTCCGATGGAAGACTCATTCCGATATCGGGCGTGTCGATGTACGCCATCACTTCATCCAGCCAATCGGCGAACTCCATATCACCCTGGACGATGTTGCTTTCGAGAATCATTCTTCGAAATTGCGTCTCATGACCCCTGGATCGTCGCCGAACTCAATCGCGCTGATGCCTTTGTCCGTCGCGCCAACCAACACATATCCGAGGAAACAATGAGCGACGGCAATTTTGATATCGAGACCTTCCTCTCCGTTTCGATATGCGGTGGGCGTCATCCCCAGATTCCCCGGTGTGGACCCGTATGCCGGGACGATCGACCCAAACCCTGCTTCGCAAGTCACATTTGTGACCGACGCGTCTGATGAAAGCCCCGTTCGGAGAATCTGATTCCTGAGCGTGGTGGCGTACTGCTTGGGTGTCACGCCGACGGTCTGTTTGAACAACCTGTAAAAATGCCAGGGGCTCAGGTTAGCCTGGGACGCGAGCTCTTCCAGCGATAGAGCGGCGTCCGGCTCCTCTATCTCTCTGCAAGCCCTTGCAAACATCTCCATCTGCTCATGCAGGGGAGACACCGAGTCGGGCCGGCATCGCTTGCAGGGCCGGTAGCCTGCCTTCTCTGCGGACATAAGGTCGTGAAAACCACGTTCTCACGTCTGGGGAATCGAGAAGGACACGCAGGCCGACAGTAGATTCCAGTCGCCTTTACGCTTGGGGAAAATGACCTTCTGCGGAGCGGTCACGTTGGACCGACGCATCCCATCGGCTTGAATTGGTTTTGAAGGCGGTTATCGAAATCATATGCGTTTCCTGATTATCACTCAAGTATTTGAATTGCCTTTGTGCCTGTCAATTCTAACGCCCGTCCGACCCAACGGCTTGCCGAAACTTGCTCTCTAATTGTCAGGGGTCTCATACTGGTTCGCGATTCGCTCAAGTCGAGTGCTATTATTATCATGTGACGTATTGCAATTATTGAATATTCTCGCACCCTTCTGCGAAGCTCTGACGCTTCCATTTACAAGTATTTGCCGGTGGGTTGAGGTCGCGGGGTCATGAAAACCGGACCATCAATCGAATCAGGAAAGCGCTGCATTTGATACACGAACAGTCAAACGACAAAATCCGAAACATTGCCATTATCGCCCACGTCGATCATGGGAAGACTACTTTGGTGGATGCCCTGCTCAAGCAAGGGCATGTGTTCCGCGCTCATCAGGACATTGGGGTGCTTATCATGGACTCCAATCCACTGGAAAAAGAACGCGGCATCACGATTCTCGCTAAGAACACCGCTGTTACTTACAACGGCACCAAGATCAACATCATTGACACTCCGGGCCACGCCGACTTCAGCGGCGAGGTCGAGCGAATTATGAACATGGCCGATGGTTGTCTTTTGTTGGTGGACGCCGTCGACGGCCCCATGCCCCAGACCAGGTTTGTCTTGAAACAAGCGATCGAGCACAATCTTGCCCCGATGGTCGTAATCAATAAAATCGACCGCCCAGAGGCTAGGGTTCCCGAAGTGATCGAGCTGGTTCAAGACCTCTTCTTGGAACTGGCGACTAAAGCAGAACAGTTGGATTTTCCGATTCTATATGCCTCGGCCCGCGACGGATATGCGATTTCCGACATGGATGCGCCGAGAGAAGATATGCAACCTCTATTCAAAGCCATGATAGAGAGCGTTCCGGCCCCAACCGGTGACCCAGACGCCCCTTTCCAGATGCTTGTGGCCGCGCTGGATTACGACAATTACTTGGGGCAGATAGCAATCGGTCGCGTGTTCCGAGGCAATGCCCGGAAGCGGTACCCGGTCGCTCTACTCCGAAACGGGGACCAGACAACCCCGCACAATTTGGAGAAAATTTTTGTATTTCGAGGTCTCGAGCGTTTGGAAGTCACTGAGGCGCCAGTCGGCGATATTATCGCCGTCACCGGCGTCGATGGCGTGTCAATCGGAGACACGCTCGCCGACCCGGAGCATCCCGACGCCCTGCCCACCATAGTGATTGAGGAGCCTACCGTCAAGATGACTTTCGGGGTGAACACGTCGCCATTCATGGGCCAGGAGGCGACCTATTCGACCTCCAGAACGTTGCATGCCCGCTTGGTCCGAGAGTTGCGAACGAACGTCAGTCTTCGCGTCGAAACAACGGACAGCCCGGACGAGTTTATGGTTTCAGGTCGTGGAGAGCTTCACCTTAGCATCTTGATCGAGACGATGAGGCGCGAAGGGTACGACTTTCAGGTATCTAAGCCGGAGCCTGTCACCAAGATTGTTGATGGCAATGTATTTGAGCCTTACGAGCAGTTGACCATCGACACGCGCGAAGAATTCATCGGCATATTGACTGAAGACCTCGCAGGACGTCTAGCGCAATTGACAAACATGTCTAATGACGGCATGGGAAATGCCCGATTGGAGTACAGCATCCCGACACGTGGGCTGATCGGTTTCAGGTCGGCGTTCCTTCGGGAAACGCGTGGCACCGGCGTCACCAGCAGCGTCTTTAGTGAATTTCGACGAATGACCAGAGAAGTAAAGACAACCACAAACGGCGTTCTGGTCGCCTCCGAAGCAGGGACTGCCATCACGTTTGGTCTGCTAAACGCTCAGGGCCGAGGCGAGACATTCGTGGAACCGGGAACCCCTGTGTACGAAGGAATGATCGTGGGTGTCCATCCGAAGGACCAAGACCTCGTTATCAACGTGTGCAAAGAGAAGAAGCTGACCAACATGCGCGCGGCCTCAGCAGACATAATCAAGCGATTAAGTCCCGCCATAAAGCTCAGCCTCGAAGACGCATTGGATTTCATCGCCGACGACGAATTGGTCGAGGTTACGCCTGAGAATTTCCGCCTGCGGAAGAAGGTCCTATCCTTCACTGATAGGCATCGCCAGCGGCGCAACGTCGCCAAAGGCAGAGCGTAGCGCGATTCCGGAGACAGGCCATCGGGCCGTGACCTTGACAAGCGTCAGTCACGACGTTAGCATTTTCCTCGTTTCAACAAGGCGAGGCATCTTGCGTGTTTCTGATTCCTCCGCCCGTAACATCGGCAGACATCGCATCCAACGTTGTGTCTGCCCCGAACATCCCACGTAGGAGGAATCGCCATGCGAGCCGTAGTTTACAAAGGCCCATTTGAAGTCGCCGTCGAGAACGTCCCGGACCCGACCATCCAGCATCCCAATGACGTGATCGTCAAGATCACATCATCGTGCATCTGCGGTTCAGACCTGCATATGTATGAGGGTCGCACCGCCGCCGAGGCTGGCATCGTGTTCGGCCACGAGAACATGGGCCTGATACAGGAAGTCGGAAGCGCGGTCAAGAATCTGTCCATCGGCGAACGAGTGGTGATGCCCTTCAACGTAGCGTGTGGGTTCTGCAAGAACTGCCAGCGCGGGTTCACCGGGTTCTGCACCACCGTCAACCCGGGATTCGCTGGCGGCGCCTATGGCTACGTGGCGATGGGGCCGTGGGTCGGCGGTCAGGCCGAATATCTCCAGGTTCCATTCGCTGACTTCAATTGCCTGACCCTGCCTGCGGGAACCGAAAACGAAGCCGACTACGCTTTGCTCGCAGACATCTTCCCCACCGGGTACCACGGGGCGGAACTGGCCGACGTCAGCCCCGGCGAGAGCGTTGCGGTGTTCGGAGCCGGCCCGGTGGGCCTGATGGCGGCGTACAGTTCCGTCATCCGAGGAGCCGCCGAAGTGTACGCAATCGACCACGTTCAGGAACGTTTGGACAAGGCTGCCGAGATCGGCGCCATCCCCATAAATTTCGACGAGGGCAACCCCGTGGACCAGATCAAGGACATGCGAGGCGACGGAGTCGACAAGGGAATAGACGCGGTGGGCTATCAGGCCGCCGCCGCTGGCTCGTCTGCCGCCGGTGGAGAGCAAGACGAAGTTCCCAATATCGTCCTGAACCAGATTATCGACGTCGTGAACCCCACCGGCGCCCTCGGAATCCCGGGCCTTTATGTCCCCACCGACCCGGGCGGAGTCGACGAAGGCGCAAAACGCGGGGCCCTGTCGATCAATTTCGGGCGTCTCTTTGAGAAAGGACTTCGGCTCGGCACAGGTCAGTGCAACGTTAAGAAATACAACGCCTACCTTCGTGACATGATTACCGCTGGCAAAGCATCACCTAGCTTCGTCGTGTCCCACGAAGTCCCACTGGACGATGCCGTCGACGCTTACGACAAGTTCGACAAGAGAGTTGACGGTTACACGAAGGTCATCCTTAATCCCTAAAAGCAACAGGGGGGCGCAATGCGCGTAGGCGACGGACAGACAGAATACCAATGGACCGAAGATTGGGCGGAGATTCCGCCATCCGAAAGCGCCACCAACGGTTGGGCGCACAATGGCGTGGCAATCACGGCGTCCGGGGATGTCATATCATTCCACCCCGGCGAGTCCACGATGATGGTTTTTGATTCACAGGGCAAGTTGGCACGCTCGTGGCAGACCGACTTCACTGACGCTCACGGCATCACAATCGTGAATGAGGCCGGCGTCGAATACCTGTGGGTCGCCGACAATGGCAGAAAACGCGCATACGCTCTAGGGTACGAGTACGGCGATGCGGAATCCACCGGCCAGGCGGTGAAGATTACTCTGGACGGCGAAATCGTCCAGAGATTGGATCGCCCGGACCTCCCGGTTTATGAGACCGGCATGTACTCTCCTACTTCGGTGGCAGTCAACGGCGCGAATGGCGACGTCTGGCTAGCGGATGGCTACGGACAGAGTTACGTCCACCGATACGACAGCAGCGGGAACTACCTCAGCAGCATCAATGGAGAAGAAGGCGCCGGTCGGTTCGCCACTCCGCATTCGGTGTTCGTCGACACGCGCAAAGCGGAGGATGAGCTTTACGTCTCGGATCGGGCCAATGGTCGGGTTCAGGTGTACGACATGGAGGGCGGGTTCAAACGGGCGTTTGGTTCAGACTACCTGACCACGCCGAGCGCATTTGCTATACAAGGTGACAAATTGATAATCGCCGAATTGAATGCCCGACTGGCGGTCGTGGACGCTAAGGACATGCTAATCGGATATCTGGGCGGAAACCTCGACGTTACGAACGTGGCAGGCTGGCCCAATAATCTGGATGACGCTGGCGTCCCTGTGCGGACTTCATTGCTCGAATCAGGAAAATTCAACAGTCCTCATGGGCTGGCAGTGGACTCAGCCGGCAACATCTACGTGTCAGAATGGCTCATCGGTGGCAGATTCATCAGGCTCGGCTTGGCGTGACTCGGCGCGGTGGATCGCATGTTGGCATTGATCTGCATGGTCTCAGGGCGATTTGACGACGCCGCTGTTCATTTCCAAAAGTCATACGAGTTTTGCACCGATTCAGCCTAAGGCCCGGAATCAGCCCAGACCTGCCACGACTACGGTTCACTGCTGATGGTCAGAGGCAATCATGGCGATCGTGAGAAGGCCATATCAATGGTGGACCAGGGTTTGTGGCTCACTGAAGAGCTTGGAATGGACAATCTCAAAGGTAGTTTTCGAGATCAGAGGGCGCAAGCGGAGCAATTCGCGACTCGCTGAGTATTCCTTCGCCAACCACGCTTTGGAGGCGGTCTTCTCGCAGCGTCTCCGTCTTGCTCGATAACAGCAAAGCCAGCCAGAATTGACACTCCGTCCGTGCCGTCGATATAATCCAAGCACCCAAATTCAGGCAGAATTTCCGGCTACGCCACTCATATGCTGGCCCCGAATTACAACGTCGATCTTTATGTGCATTTCTCATTCTTCCGCCTGCTTGACCCCTAGTCATAATGGGCAACAACTGCGAATGATTTCACCCAACATTGGTCGGCGCGCTAGCGAAGACCGACTTCGACAACCACACGGGCCAATACTGTGAACAACGAAGAGGTCGTTCGCAAAGCCACCGATGCAGGCATCCTTCTCGTGACATTTTTGTATTGCGATAACGGCGGCGTGATACGAGGCAAGAGTTCCCATATATATGGTCTCGCCAATCGAATTGATTCGGGTATCGGACTCACTGTCGCTATGCAGGCGATGAGTGACAATGACGACTTGCAACCCATCGACGGCATGGGTCCAAAGGGCGAAATCAGGCTCGTTCCTGACCCAAACACGTTCACGCTACTGCCCTACGCCCCCAAACGCGCAGTGATGATGGCCGATATGCACACCCTGGACCGCAAACCCTGGGCCGCATGTCCCCGTGACTTTCTGAAGAAACAGATCGACCGAGCCGGCAAGATGGGGCTAAATATCCAGGCTGCGTTTGAGCCGGAGTGGTCTCTGGCTCGACGAGACGGCGACGGCTTCGCGCCGATAGACGAGAGTCTATGTTTCAGCGGTGTTGGGATGACAGAGTCTATGGCGGTCATCGACGACATTGTCGTTGCGTTGGACGCCCAGGGCCTCCAGGTGGAGCAGTATTACCCAGAACTCGGCCACGGACAGCAGGAATTGACCATCGGCCACGCAGACGCCCTTCGAGCCGCCGACAACCACATCGTGTATCGCGAAACGGTTCGCAACATCGCTAGACAACACGATCTTTACGCGTCCTTCGCCCCCAAGCCTTTTCCAGACCAGTCGGGAAACGGGTGTCATATCCACATCAGCCTGTGGGATGAACAGGCCGAACGCAACCTCTTCTACGACAGTGATGGCAGGCACGGCCTCAGTCAGATGGGGTACCAGTTCATCGGTGGCGTGTTGGCCCATCTTCGCGGACTGGTGGCTCTCACTGCGCCCAGCGTGAACAGCTATCGGAGGCTGATTCCCAATTCCTGGAGTTCAGCATTCGTCTGCTACGGGCCAGATAACCGCGAGGCCGCGGTCAGGATACCGTCCGGTTACTGGGGAAACGAGATGGCGTCTGCTAACCTCGAATTGAAGCCTTCCGATTCCAGCGCGAACCCTTACTTGGCATTGGGCGGCTTGATCTCTGCGGGACTGGATGGCATCACAAACAACACGATCCCGTCCCTCGACCTTGAGATAGACGTTGACCCGACAACGCTGCCAGATGGCGAACTGCAACGTCGAGGCATCGTAAATCTGCCTCGAAGCCTTGACGAGGCCGTCCGAGCGCTGGAGGAAGACGTAACGCTGATGGAGTCCCTCGGACCTACGCTGTCTGAAGCCTACCTCGCCATAAGACGAGCCGACGCGAAACTGTTCTCCGAGAACGACCAGTCGTTTGAAATTCGGCGCCACTTCAACAAGTTCTGACTGATGGATTTCCCCGACTTCGAGCTAGAGCGGGTCCAATCCATCTGGGAAAATCAGGTGGACTACAACCTGACCGAAAGCGGATTGCACCCGTTCACGTTGCGGGAGTTGCTGGATGACAGACAACTTGACCAACTCCTTTCGCTCCGGTTGGGCTACACACAAACTAACGGAACGGTCGCACTTCGACAAGCGATCAGCAGCCGATACGCTGGAGCGGGCATCGACAACGTTTTAGTGACCAGTGGATCCGCTGAAGCGAACTTTATCGCCAGCATTCAGACTCTCAAACCTGGGGACGAGCTAGTGTACATGGTTCCCAACTACATGCAGATTTGGGGCATCGCTCAAGGATTGGGCGCCAGAGTAGTCCCTCTGCGACTGCATCAAGACCTCGACTGGCAAATCGACCCGGACGAACTCGAATCTGCGGAGTCTTTCAAGACGAAGGTAATCTCGGTTTGCAATCCCAACAACCCAACGGGCAGTGTCCTAAACGACGATACGCGAGATCGTTTGGTTGCGGTTGCTCAAGCTGCCGACGCGTGGCTGTTCGTCGACGAAGTGTACCGAGGCGCCGAACTTGCGGGCGATGAGACTCGGAGCCTGTGGGGACGCTACGAAAAAACAGTTGTCACGGGCGGGTTGTCCAAAGCCTACGGTCTACCCGGACTGAGGCTGGGTTGGCTTGTCGGTCCTGAAGAGTTCATCGCTGGAGCCTGGGCGATGAAGGATTACACGACCATCGCGCCTGGAGCGCTCAGCGATCAGGTGGCGACTTTCGTTCTCGAATCAGGCCTGCAAACGCAAATATTCGAGCGCAACCGCACCATCTTGAGAGACAATCTCTCTTATCTGGAAGACTGGATCGCCCAGCAAAACGGACGGTTAAAGTTGAGCCTTCCGAAGGCCGGAGGCATGGCATTCATGCAGTATGACATGGACATAAACAGTTCCGAATTAGCGACCCGACTGCGGCAAGAAGAATCAACGCTGGTGGTGCCGGGCGACTGCTTCGGTATGGACGGTTTTCTGAGGCTGGGGTTCGGCTCTAAGAAGGGATACTTATCCGCAGGGTTGGACAGGATCGCGACTTTCCTGAGCAGATTAAAGGACTGAATTTTGGCGCTCGACGGCTATATATCATCGTCAGAAATATTACGAGAAACGTTGCGAGCCCAACGGAGAATCCAGAATCGGTTGTCGCCAACACCCCTTGAGCATTCTTCATACTTCAGTGAGTCGTCAGGCGCGAATGTGTACTTGAAGCTGGAAAATTTTCAGCCGACAGGCTCGTTCAAAGTGCGCGGCGCGCTCAACTCGCTGTTGTCGCTTTCTGAGGAGCAACGAGCAAAAGGGGTGGTGGCCGCCTCTTCAGGCAATCACGGATTGGCAGTGGCCTATGGAGCATCTGCGCTGGGAATCGGGTGTGAGGTGTTCGTTCCAGAACACGCCCCCCAAACCAAGACAGACGCGATTCGACGTTTGGGTGGTCGTCTCCGACATCACGGCGCCGACGTCGCAGTTACAGAGTCGTTCGCGAGGAGTCACGCGCTGGAAAACGACAAATCCTACATATCGCCATACAACGACATCAAGGTCATCGGGGGTCAGGGCACCATCGCCCTGGAACTGGGTCAACAACTTGACCGGATCGACGCAATATATGTCGCCGTCGGTGGCGGAGGTTTGATCTCCGGAATCGCAGGATATTCCAAGTCAGTTTTCGACAATCCAAGAATCGTAGGTTGTCTACCTGAGAACTCGCCTGTGATGGCGGAATCGGTCAGAGCGGGCCAGATCATCGACATGGAATCCAAACCAACATTGTCCGACGGCACAGCAGGGGGAATTGAGCCAGGATCGATCACATTCGAGATATGCCAGCAACTGGTTGATGAATTCGTGGTCGTCTCTGAGGGCGAGATCGCAGACGCGATGCGGCTTTTCACGGAGGTTCACCATATGCTGATCGAAGGGGCGGCGGCCCTTCCGTTGGCAAGCTTCTTGAAAGAACAAAAATCTATGTCTGGCGAAAATATCGTGCTGGTGATCTGTGGGGCGAATGTCAGCCTTCAGACATTAAAAGGCATCCTCTAGCCGCATTTACAGTCAGCATCCTTGGGCGGGCGCAGGCGGAGACACGACACCCGACCAACACGCGTCAATGGCATGGCGCGGATACGCAATCACACCAGCCTAGCGTCCTGCCCTTAACGGTCAGATTTAACGACAAAGACATGCGAGCGTTTCGGACCCGAAGCGCTCGCATGTCTGAAATTCTAGAATGGCTCGGCTTTTAGGAAGCTTTGCCTATCCTGAACATTTTGGTCCCGCAAACAGGGCAAACACCCTGGGTCGCAGGCCGGCCATTCTTCATGGTAATGGCCTCTGTGTCCTTCATCTCGCGCGATGATCTGCACTTTACGCAATATCCGTCCATGCTTAACCTCCTGTGACGTTGAGTCCGATAATTCTCGAGCGACAACTTTCAGGTTGACAAACCATCAACTACAATCACGATCGCGATGTTTGTCGTCCTTAATACAACTCTCTATTCGCCCCGCGTGCCGTCGACCATCTTAATTGCCCTTATCAGCCAACAGACGCGGCCCTATGGTGATGCCGCCTGTCCTTAGAGAGTTGCAATTCACCTGCTTTTGGAATTTAATCGGCGTGACTCTTCAAGCGCACCGATAATAACTAACTGCCTTACGGGAACCCACCACACCATTCTCGTCAGCGAGACGTTTTCCGCTTCTCAGACTTGATCGTCCCGCCCTACGATCCTTTGTGGGCCAAGTGGCTCTGGCCGCACACTCCTGCGTTGGACCCAGGCTACGCCTGCAAATTTACCGATTATTTGCGTGCGTGTCAACCGCTAACGCACGTATTTAGGCACAATATGAGAAAATATGTCAAATGCACATGATTTTAAAACCAAATGAGCCTTCGCCGCGTCCAATTTTTCTAGACAGACTCCGTGATACGCCGACGCCGGACGCGAACCGGCAACGACTCCAAGCCCCGCAAAACGATGTGGTCTTTGAACACTGGAGGTCGATCGAACTGGATATCCGAAAATCGCTCTAAAATCTTTCTGAACGCGATCTTGGCTTCCAGCCGGGCCAACGGAGCGCCCAGACAATGATGGATGCCGCGTCCAAATGATATGTGACTTTGACCTGTGCGGGCAAAGTCGAGTCTACTGGGATCATCAAACTCGTCAGGATCGTGGTTAGCTGCGCCGATCAGGAGAAGAATGGATTGCCCTTTCCTAATCTTCTGGCCGCCGATTTCCACATCCTCCAGAGCGATCCGGCGGTCAAGCTGAACAGGGCTATCGAAACGAAGCAACTCCTCGATAGCCGCGTCCATCAAGTCCGGGTTATCTCTCAGTTGCTGGCTAAGTTCGGGGCACTGAATCAGGGTTCTCAGGCCGTTTCCTATAAGATTTTTGGTGGTCTCATTCCCGGCAACCAGAAGCAAAATGAGGGTTGATAAAAGTTCTTCGCGAGTCAGCTTGTCGCCTTCCTCCTCGGCAGCGATCAATGCGCTGATGAGATCAGTCTGCGGAGCGACTCGACGCGCCTCTACGATATCGGACAGGTAAAGGGTCAATTCCGTACGAGACCGCCCGGCCTGCATTGCGTCATCTCCGCTCGTCCCAGGTTCCAGCATCTGAGCCACATCGCTGGACCACCCCTTGAACCGATCACGGTCCTCCGGAGGAACCCCCAACATCTCGGCGATTACGATAATCGGTAGAGGGTAGGCAAAATCGTCTAGCACGTCGAACGAGTCCCCTAGCCCAGCCAGGAGCTCATCCACGATCTCTTCGACTCGTGGTTTGAGTTCGGCGACTGCCCGAGGCGTGAAGGCTTTGCCAACCAATGAACGCATGCGTGTATGGTCTGGCGGGTCAATTCTCAGCATACTGCGGGCTTCATCGGCATATGGGCTGAACTGAACGTTGGTTCCGTTGCGCTCGTCATTTGAGAATCTTTTCGAGTCTCTGAGAACCGCGTCAACATCCCGATGTCTGGTGAGAATCCATCCGTTGATCAATCTGCTCCGATGTATAGGTGACTTCTCTCTCAGCTTGCGATAAATTGGATACGGGTCGGAGTGCATCTTTGTAGACAATGGATTATACGCCACTCCGCTCTCCATCCGTTCCCGTGCGAGAGGGAGTTGCACCAATACGGTTCGCAACAGCGCGCGCATGATTCTGTTCATGGATTCTCCTCAAGACTTCGGCAGCTACGCAGATCGCCACTTGCAAAGATGATAGCTCCGGCTGTTCACTCGGTCAACGATTTGAAATCGACTTCTGTAGGAGGATCAAACTGAGCAATACAACTTACACCTTGCCAGCGCTACGGGCGTTGGCTCTTCACTCGCAGGGCCTTGCCGACAGACCAAACGGAGAAAGCAGTCAACAGGATATTTACGAGACCATTGAGCAGATCGGCTGTGTCCAGATAGACACCCTTCAGATGGTGCAGCGCAGCCAGTACCTGGTGCTGTGGAGCCGATTGGGCAGTTACGACACGTCCCTATTCGATGACCTTCTATCTGGAAGTTCCGACGCTGAGAATGGCCGTCGACTGTACGAATATTGGCTTCACGCCGCTTGTCTAATACCGCTCACCGACTATCGGTTCAGCCTGCCTGAGATGCGCCAGCGCCGTGAGAGTCCAAATCACTGGCGGAAAAGTTGGTTTGCAAAGTCTGAGAACCGCGAACTTGTCGATCAGATCCTATCACACGTTCGTGAAAACGGGCCATCCCGTTCCGCCGATTTCGACCGAGGAGGCCCGAAGCGAGGGGCCTGGTGGGACTGGAAACCAGCAAAGCGAGCGCTGGAACACCTCTACAATCAGGGGGACCTGATGGTTGCTAATAGGCAAAAATTCCAGCGGGTTTATGATTTGAAGGATCGTGTTCTTCCTGGCTGGGTCAGCCACGAGGAGCCAACCGAGGACGAAGCGACCCGACACATCTTGGAAAAATCGCTCCTGTCGTTAGGAGTCTGCGAACTTGCCCAGGTCTGCGACTACACTCACACCAAACGCACTGTGGCGAAAGCGATTTTGGCGGAATTGGCAAACGAGGGCACGTTCGTTCAAATCCAAGCAGACTTGGGCGGCTCAAACACGCGAGATATGGTCGTCCATCTAGACAATCTTGACACGCTCAAGCGGGCTGCTGACGGCGACCTGACGCCAAAGCACACGACTTTTCTTAGCCCGTTCGACAATCTGTTCTGGGCGAAAGGTCGCGACGAACAGTTCTGGGGATTCGACCAAATACTGGAAGCATACAAGCCGGAGAAAATCCGCAAGTGGGGCTATTTCTGCCTACCAATACTGCACAATGACAGATTAGTCGGTCGATTCGACCCCAAGCTGGAACGCAAAACAGGCACACTTATTCTCAGGAAGCTATACATAGAGGCTGACGACGTACCTCTGGATTCGTTGGCGGCGGCCATGGCTGAAACAATGCGCGATTTCATGATCTTCCACGATGCCACAGAATTAGTAGTAGAAAACAGCAATCCGCCCGATTTCGGACGGATGCTGTTAAATTCTATGTAGTCTGAATCGCTCGCAGTCGTCAGTCCACGAAGTCGAACTGCTCGAATGTCCCATTAGCAATGTGAACCGGGTCGAGACCCAACCAGCGGTCGGCGATTGTCGAATATGTGATGCGGAAGTCGTTATTGAAACGCATGTCGCCCTCAATCTGGTCCTCGGAGCGCAACGAGGGAAACTCGCCGTACGTTCCGCCGTTAACCGCCCCGCCGATCACAAAGGCAGAGCCTCCCGACCCGTGGTCTGTGCCGGCGCCATTATCCTTGATTCGCCTGCCGAACTCCGAGAACATCAGAATAAGTGTGTCATCCAGTTGTCCATGTTCTTTGAGATCGTCCGTGAAATCTCCGACCGCTTCTGAGACATCCTGCCAAAGCTTCGAATGGGCGGACAACTCGCCTGAATGGGTGTCGAAGCTGCCGTGTTGGGTATAGAACACACGAGTTCCGAGGTCGGCCGACATCACCTGCGAAATGGATTTCAGGTTCTGGGCTATAGGCGTGTGCGCGTACTCCACGGTAGATGAATACTGTCGAGGCGCGGCGCGCAGTATGTCGGCGCCCTTCAGGGCATCGAGACCCGTCTGGCTGATGAACTGCGCGATGGTGTCTTTGCCGCTTCCCCCGTACATCTGTGAGAAGGCTTCTAGGGCAAGATTTCGAGCCGCTTCGTTTTTCATATCGGTCATCAAACCGTAGTTTTCAAGGTTCCCCACAGAAGCCACAGGAACGTCCTTGGCGTACAGAGCGCGGGGCAGTCCCCTGCCGAAGTTCACACCGGTGATGACGTTCTCGCCGTCAGGATCAATCTGACGTATCGCTCTGCCAAGCCAGCCTTCGTTGGAGATCGTGTCAGGCTCGGCGGTGTGCCATACGTCCATCGACCGAAAATGAGACCTGTTGGGACTTGGATAACCGATGCCATTGATAACGGCGACATTGCCTTCGTCCCAAAGTCGCTTGATCGGAGCCATGCTCGGGTTGAAGCCCAATTCATCGTTGATCTTCAGCACGTTATCCTGGGAGATGTTCACCTGAGGGCGCAGGTCGTAGTAATGCTCGTTGTTGTATGGGATCACGGTGTTCAAAGCGTCGTTGCCACCGGATAGCTGGATTACGACGACGGTCTTGGCGTTGGCAGGTGAGGTCATGTCTAGGCTTCCTCCTTGTTTGCGGTTCAACATTCGCGGTGTCAACGGTTTGTTCAGGCCTTATCGTATATCTGGACTCTGTGGCGGTTGCTCTCAGTAACGTACATCCTGCCTTCGGAATCAAGTTTTAGCGATGTTGGCGCCCAAAAATACTTTTCGATATGGGACGATTCCTCATGGGGGTCGTCATTGAAGAATTTGATTTCAGGTTCCATGTTTGCCCTGTCCCTGGCGGCGGCCTCTTCAAGGTTAATTTCTAGGAACGCTTCGGCCCATTTAGAGTCAGTGGCCTCGCCCCGGATACTCTGGACGAACCCGCCATCCGGGTCGAATATCTGGACTCGCTCATTGCCCCAGTCAGCGACATAGACATACCCGTCAGGGTCGACGGCAACACTGGAGGGTCTGAACAGTTCGCCGTCGTCTCTGCCCGAACGGCCAAAGCTTGCAAGGTATTCGCCGTCTGGGGAGAATTGTTGAATCCGGTCATTTCGCCAGTCGGCGACGTAAATATCACCTTTGGAGCTGGCCGTTATCCCCCAGGGCAGATTTAATTCGCCGTTCGCAGAGCCAAAACTTCCGAATTCCGAAAGGAATATTCCGTTCTGGGAGTATCGCTGGACCCTGTGGTTGTGGTGGTCGACCACAAGCAGGTTCTGGTCGCGGTCGAACGCGACACCCGAGGGACCATCCAATTCCCCGGCGCCTGACCCCATCTTTCCCCAACTATGGGAGAAATCGCCATCGACATCGAACACCGTTATCCGATTGGTGAATTCGTCGCTGACGAAGGTTCGACCCTGCGTGTCGCGCGCGACTCCTGTGGGCCATATCATCTGGCCATCGTCCTCGCCAGATTCGCCGAACGTTCCGAAATATTCGCTTGCCAAATCGTAAATCGTCACTCTGATGCCCCGGGGGTCGCCGTCCAGAGATCGGCTGACCGTGTACAGACGATCATCCTCGCCGATGGCCGTGTCTACGGGATAATAGAACCCACGACCGGACATAGTTGATAGGCCGATGGTGTGGCTATATTTCATGAACTGGCGCGTTCGCGTCGTCATATTCTTAACTCCACGGATGGCCTTGAACTTTGAAAGAACAATACGGCGTGACTAAGCACGCTGGAACTCATGGGTGGCGGCGACCATCTGGAGCATCTGAGCGACGATCTGAGTTGCGTCATTTTCCAAGTCCCGATTCTGTGCGGCGAAGTTCTCCAAAATTGAGCGAGTCCCTTCAGAAACAGAAGTGACGCCCATTTCGTCCAAGCACCTTTGAACCAACGAATCGTCTGCCTGGTGAGAGCCATCACCGATAACGCGACCGATGATCTCGGCAACGCCCGGATTTTCGACGTTCGACATCTGCTGAGATGCGAAATTCAATCGCTCGACAAGCGTGCCGGTGTCGATCCATTCGGTCCCCTGGTGCCATCCTTCAACGGAGGGTGGGTTGATAAGGTGCTGGCCCATGTAAATCGCCTGGGTGGACCGGTCAAGAATCTCCCTTCGAGGCCTGTCGAACTCGCCTGTTAGCCTCAAAATTCCCGCCACAAGCTCCGCCGGGCTTTTCACTCGCTCATGCCAGGAATCCTCAGACTTGAAAAATTCGGAATTGAACAAAATATCAAGCATGGCGCGAATGTCATAGTCGTTGTCAAAGTACGCTTGAGTCAGAGTGTCGATGGCCTTAGGGTCTCGTGGAGGCGTGTAAGGCCACTGGGGAACGGGCGGCTCGTCGGCCACAAAGAAATGATACATATGCCTCGATATGAAACGCGCCGTGGACTCCTGCTGGCATATTATGTCAATGATCTCATCGCCGTTGAGCCGACCGGTGTTTCCGAGAAATTCCTTCTCCCCAGAGTCGTGATCGTCTTCCTTGAATTCAAAATGCCACGCGATTCGGCCATAGGGCCAAATAGAGTCGCGCTCCGCCCTGAGCGCCATGTACTCGGTGTTGCCGATTGTCCAGCCCGTAAATGCGCGGGCCGTCTCCTTGATATCCTGCTCTGAATAGTTGCCGACGCCCATCGAGAACAGTTCCAGTAGTTCTCTTCCAAAGTTTTCGTTGATCGCGCCATCATGGTTGTCATGGTTGTCAAGCCACACGATCATCGCAGGGTCTTTCGAAAGTTCCAGCAGCAGTGTCCTAAAATTCCCTGTGCCGTAGCGGCGGAACATCCTTATCTGGTCGTTCAGCACTTTGCCCTGAGTGATTTTTGGATAACCCGTGGCGAATATGCCGTGCCAAAACAGGGCCATCTTCTCTGTGAGGGGGTCTGTTGTGGTTATCATCTTGTAGAGCCAGTAGGCGCCCGGATTATTTTGGCCCATCATACCTGACTGTTCGTGATGATACCGACGGATCAGGTCATCCGTCATTTCCTGAACATTCGTGGGTTTCAAGAGCCGGTTGACGGTTTCGTTATAGCCATTCTGCGCAAGGGATTCAAGCTCCGGGAGTCCAACGCCGAATCCAGCGCGCCGCATCAGGTGAGAAATGAGTTGCATATCCTTAGTTGCTGTGACCATTTTCGCTCCCCGTCTTCGTCATCTTGATTCCAGTAACGTTCCCAGGATTCCAGCGAGTTTAGCAACGGGAAATTGGCTCGTCAACCTTTTTCAGTAACTGGAGCTGCATTTCGCTCTTTCGGTCGACAACGGGCCACATTTCACGGTTTCAAAGCGTCGAAACTTCCAAATTTTTCAATTACGCGTTTATCGTTGGAATTTCTGATGATAGACTGTCTCATGTTAAATCAATACTCAGAAATCTCGGGCGGTCTATGCGATCGCCGTAAAGACCATCCAAGCGTTAGAGCCAAAACACAGACCGTGGCCCGCAATCCAGATTTGGAGAGTCGAACATGCGTAAGCTAGCGGTCCTCGTCCTGCTCATGCTCACAGCCGGTTCCATTTGGAATGGGCGCTGCCCATCCAGAAAGATTGCCTGGGCGTCGAACATGACGACGGCGAGGGCAAGCTTAACATTGCGCTG
>DCAW01000037.1:4046-4681 GCA_002313895.1 Dehalococcoidia bacterium UBA1123 | reverse complement strand
CTCCATCAACAATCGAAGATAAAACCCGTGAACCGAGTGAAGTCAGCCCGTGTCCGGTCTCGTAACTAATCGTGAGACCGAGCCGCTTCAGCTTGCGAACATTCGCTTTGAAAGTTTTTGTTTCCATTCCGGCTGTCGGCGCAAGTTGTGAACACGCGACTATGGGATTGGCGTCTATGAGCGTTAGCGTCTGAGCAGTCCATGAGCCAATCCGACCACGACTATCCGTTTTCTGGAGCCGCTGAATCAAGGCTCTCAACTCGTCCGCGATCACATCATCAGATACATCGGCAAACGGATTCCTGTCTGACGACACATAGTGAAACGCCACTCTGAAAACCGACGAATCTTCGCCTATTGTCCCCGATCGCGCCATCTGAGCGATCAGCGCCTAACGACTCTCGAATCCCGAGGCCTGAGCTTCATCTTCACTGATATCTGACATCGCCAGCCTGCAGATTCCATCAACCTTCACGACGCCTTCGCTGTTGAGTCGATATGTGTTTCCGACCTTCACTTTGGCCGTCTTCCACCACCGGTATATCGTCGTGATCGTGCCGTCAACTAACCTTTGATGGGCCTCTTGCTTGAACAGCATCGCGGTTGTCCTATCGAAACTCCAACTGTTACACGAT
>DCAW01000037.1:0-3725 GCA_002313895.1 Dehalococcoidia bacterium UBA1123 | reverse complement strand
CTGTTACACGATTCAAGGGACCTTGATGGCAGATCACCCCTCTGTTGATAAGTAGTCCCAGAACCGTTCGGCTCGTTCAACGCTGAACTCGATATCCTCTTCGAGCATGTATCGCTGTTCCACCAGCTTCTCGGCCTCGTGGCGCACTCGTGCCAGGTACTGATCCTTCGATGGGTACCTCTCGGCGATGGAGGGACGGGGGTCTCCTGACGCCACTCGTTGAGATTCGGTAGACGCAAATCGCATCGTGGCGCCTGCGAACATGAGAAGCTGAGTCTCGCCTCCGATGTCCCTATGCCTTAACGTCCAACCCGTGTGGGTTGCGAGAGGGACGGCTACGTCCGGCAAGCGAATACCCGCGATCTCGTTGCCATCAGCATCGACTGCCGGGAGCAACGTGGCGAATGCCTTGCCAACGGCTGGGGGCATTTTCTGGATCTGCTCAACGTCATCTCTCAGAGCGTAGTCCCGCCTGTGAGGAACGGCAATCCGGTCAGGACGATGCGCCTCTGGGATACCGTCGAAAACCTTTTTGACCAACTCGAACGGAACCGCCGTGCCGTCGTCGATCCGAGCATGGCTGTTGGGCGGCGGCTCGACGCCATTGGTGACCCATCGGTCCAGATTGAACAGGCACGCCCGCAAAAGCGGCGAGTAGTCGATCACGTTGCGGATGTTTTGAGAACGGCTTACCCCTTCGATGCTCTCAGTAGTATCAGTGGGAGGCCATGTCCCGATGCCATGTTGCGTGCCTGTGAAATGATAAATCCTTGCATTGGAAGCGGGATCAATGTCTCTATTTCCATCAGGATCAGTGTGTATTAACGAAGCGTCGCCGCGATAGTATTCCGCCGAGGAGTTGGTGTACATCGCCTTAACCTGACTGCCCCGGTCGTCCATCCGCCTGTGGAGAGAGTCGGTCTCCTCTGTCTCCAGGTCGGTCTGAGGCACGCTGGCAAAGGGGAAGAGATGGGTCATCATATTGTTGCGGTCTTTGGAGTTCTGGCCCAGACGCTGGTTGAACTCGCCGCGCATTCCCCCGGCGACGTTGGCTATTATTCCGTCGAGGGCTTCCCTGCCCGATTCGTCTCGGTTGAAGTCGTTGTATATGTAGGTTCTAAGATACCGTCCGGTTTGGGAGATTCCATACGCATAGGCGTGCCGAATGTTTTCGATTGGTCGCGCCGTTTCATCCGAGCCGTATTTGAGCCAAGATACAGAGTCCCGCAGCGCCGCGAAGCTCAGGCCCAGAATGGGCGCCCAGTCGGTGGTATATGCGATCTGATACAGCCTGCCCTTCTCGAACCCTTGCTCCGAGCATATGTAGTCAGGGTCTGAGATGTAATTGCCGTCGTCATCTATTCTGCCAAACCGCCAGTCGTCTCGAGGAACGCTGTGCGCCTCGGTGTCGGGCATATCGCGAACTTCGAGAACTGCCCTTGCTTCCACCATGTCGGCGGCAGGATACGCCTGATGGCCCTTGTCAGACAGAAGAAGGTTATGCGTGTCTGTCTGCGACTGAAGCTGGGTATAGACCCGGCCGGTCATTCCCTCAACTGTATGGCCTTGCAATGTTATGAGGGCCGATTTTTTTGGTGTGTCCACTTGCCATCCGCATGCCATGACTGTGTAGCCGTGCCTCATCAAAAACCCGTTGCCCAGGTTCAAGTCATAATCTTTTGGCGTGTCGACTTCTATTGCAACGCGTGGAGCGCTATTGAAGACAGGCAAGCCTACGCGGTTGCCGCGATTCACAACATCGAGGAGCAATTTGCCTGTCCCTCGTGATCGCTCGACAGGCAAAATAATGGAAACGTCGGCAGTGAATTCGACCATCCCCTCATCGCTGCGTCTAGCAAGTCCGACATCGGTAATTCGTGAGTTGGCGCCGTTCAGCGGATCGGTGGCGAAGTGCAGCGTGCCCAACAGTTCCTCGTAAGGGCCAACCTCCCCCCAGGACTTGCCATCCGCTAGAATCCTCTGAGTATTGACATCGAAACCTACAACTGGCATTGACCCACCTCGTTATTAGTAACTGTTGGCATTGCTCCCGGATTCACGTCGATAACCGGGAGGTTTGCTTCCGCGTATTCCCCAACGCCTAACTTATCACATCCTCGATCATGCCAGTGACCATGCGCGCCTGGAAATGGTTCAAATCCGTGTCCGCTGTGAGTAACATGGGCGACCGACGTGAGAATCGGTGCGCCTTATAGGGAATCGATTGTCCATAATCAACCAAAGCATTATTATTGGGAGCATCCCAAGGAAATGAAACTGGCGAGGCGCGAACTACTACCTCGCACAGTTACCATGCATGGAGGAGACAATGTCCAGCGACAAACCTAGAGTATTGATTACCGGTGCCAGCGGATTGATCGGCGGGTTGACGTGGCGTAACCTCGGCCACAAGTATGAGTTCAGCGGCCTGAATCGACGTGCAGTGCCTGAGATTCCCAACACCCAAGGTGACATCTCCGACTTCGATACCATACTGCCCGCATTCGAGGGCATCGACATGGTCGTCCACATGGCAAACTACACAGGCGATGCTGACTCGTGGGACATGCACCTCAACATGGGGATCATAGGCACGCGCAACGTGTACGAGGCTGCGCGCCTGAACGGCGTCAAACGGGTGGTCCTTGGAAGCACCGGCGACACGACCACAGGCTACGAAATGGATTACCCTTATGGTGAGTTAGCCGCCGGCGAGTACGACAAGGTCAACGAGCCGTGGAGGATGCTGACTCACACGGACCCGACTCGACCAAAAAGTGTCTACGGCGCATGCAAAATCTTCTGCGAAGCTCTCGGTCACTGGTACTCGGACAGATACGATATGTCTGTGCTATGCATCCGGTTGGGTGCGGTGTTAGCGGAGAACCGCCCAACACTGAGGCGTCAATATCCCGGATGGCTGGATCAACAGGACTGCGTCGACATGATTGACAGGTGCCTCGCCGCGCCGGAGTCTCTCAAGTTCGACACCTTCAATGCCATCTCCGATAACAAGTACCGATGGCGGGACATCGGCCACGCCAAGGAGGTTCTGGGATGGGAACCGCGCGGTCACGCCGAGGACTACGATCTCGACGACCAGGGCGGGTGGCATCAAGTAATCAAAAACGACCAGAATCTGAGACGCGAGACCTGAAGATGATTCTCGATTCGTTGTTAAACTCGTGTTTCGTTAACGCCGATCAGGTCTAACCAGTGATCTGAACGATCTCGCCGGTGATTTCGAAATACTCCGGTTTGACGTTGTCTTTCGACTCGATGATGATTCTCACCTTGCCCTCTTTAAGAAATTCCCGAATCCTCAAGAGCCATACGTCGCGGCTCAGTTCCACCTCGTCAACGCTGCCTATCGCTTGCACCTCGACATCTATCCCGTACGGAACCTTCAGCGTGAGGGTCGCGTTGGCGTCCGCGTCGCTCAGGTTATCCAGTGTGAGAATGAGCATCTGAGCATCGCCAACGTGCGTTTCTGTGCCGCCTGTGAAGCTGGTTTCCTCATCATTTAGGACCGCCAGCGCTGTCGAACGCTAATCCGGCGAAGCGATCTCCAATGTCGCCTATCGAGATCGTAACGCCGGTGGACGGATCAATCGTCACCAGCCCTCTTCTACTCTGGCCATCGAGCTTTTAAAGGCTATAGAGCACCGAACTCACAGGGTGAAGTGAAATGCTTAGGCTACGTTAAAAGGTGATTACCCTGTCGT
>DCAW01000030.1 GCA_002313895.1 Dehalococcoidia bacterium UBA1123 | reverse complement strand
TTCAAGTGGTCAAAAGTTGACATCAGCATGGATTTTTATGAAAACTCTACGATGTTTGCTCCCTGCTGGGATGGTTTGGTGACGATTATCTCGCCGTCCAGGCCGGATTTCGCGGCGGCGTCGGCCATTTCGTAGCCGATTGTGTACTCTCGGTCCCTGGTCAGGGCGAGAACCGCCGAGCCTGCGCCAGAGAGAAACACGCCCAACGCTCCGGCGTCCATCGCAGCGCGGAACAGGTTTTTCATAGGGAAGAAGATGGACTGACGCTGCGGTTGGTGAAGACGGTCATCGGTTGCCGCTTCCAGGTGGGCCAAGTCGCCGGTGGCGAATGCGCGCACCAGAAGCGCCGCCCTGCCAATATTATACACGGCGTCGGCCCTCGAAACCTCAGGCTTCAGTATACCCCTGGCCTCGGAGGTGGGCATCGCGACGTTGGGAACAAATAGCACCGCCGCAAGATCGTCTGGCGTCGGGACTGCGGCCGCGATAACTCTGCCATGGCGTTTGACTGCAATCTGGAAGCCCCCGAGGAGAGCTGGAGTCACGTTGTCAGGATGGCCTTCAATCTCCGAGGCAATTTGGAGCAGGTCGTCTTCTGGAATTGCTCCGTCGCAAAGCGAGTTTCCGGCGACAAGACCCCCAACCAACGCTGCCGAGCTGCTGCCCAATCCGCCAGTTAGATGAATGTCATTATGGCACGTCAAATGGAACTCAGGGACAGCCTTGTCCAACTCATCGAATATACGGACGATGCTCCGGTGGATGAGGTTGGTCGAGTCTTGTGGCAGGGAATCGTGGCCGTGGCCGGTAATTTCAAATCCGAGCGAACCGACTTTGACCTCGACGGTGTTCCAGATGTCGAGGGCCATGCCCAGGCAGTCGAAGCCTGGACCCATATTAGCTGTTGTGGCGGGAACTCGTACTTTTACGCGCGTCTTCATGGCAAACTCTGGAGAGTATAGCGCATGAGGGACAGTCAGATGTTGCGAGGGGCTTGTCGGAGTCCTGCGACTTCGTATATGGCTGTCACGGCCATATCTTCATCTTCTCAATACGCCATCGTTTGATGAATAGAGTCCAACTCGGCGGATGACAGCGTTTTGGGTTCGAGGGCGGATCTCTCCACCCCGTTAATGAAGTCGATGACAATCTCGATGCGGTTGAGAGCGCTATTAACGAATGTTTTCATGTCGATTTGTCCAAACTAATTGAATATGGAAGGCTTACAGGTGCATTATGCCATCTGCCAGGAAACTCCCTAAGAATCCAGTCTGGACAGGTACTGTCCTGCAACGTCCATTCCTACAAGCCCGCTGTATGCTCTGGTCAGGCGGTCAGTCACTGGCCCTGGGACGCTGGCGTCGCCGACGGGAGAGCCGTTGAAGGAAGACACAGGGCAAATGCAGAAGCTGGTGGAAGTCACAAACGCTTCATCGGCGGTGTACGCGTCGAAGAGGTCGATGTCGGATTCCTCTACCGTTATGCCCAATTCCTGTGCCAACTCGATGGCGACGCGCCGACTGATTCCCGAAAGGATGTACTGCTCCTTGGGAGTCTTGAGAGCGCCGTCTTTGACGATGAAGATATTCGACCCAGGCCCTTCAGCCAAGTTGCCGTTCATATCGAGCAGAATGGGCCATCCGTCGGGGTTCTGTGCCTTGACCTCAAGCTCACCCTGGATCAAGTTCACGTAGTTGTGAACCTTCGCCCTGGGACTGTGAGCCTCGGGAGGCGTCCGACGGACGGACGGCACGACGACAGGCATGCCTTCGCGATAGTAGTTTGCGCGAGCCGCGAAGGGTAGAGGGACACTTTCGACGATGACGGTCGGGATATACTCCCCATCCACGTTGACGCCTCTCGTCACCCTCTGGGATACCCAGTAGTCGTCATCCTCGCCAATCAAAGGAAGGTTAGCGTCGATGATCTGATGGGTGATGTCGGCGAATTGAGCTTTGGAGAGTCCAGGCTCGATTCGCATGTACTTCAAGGATTCAAAGAACCGGTCGAGATGCTCATCCAGCCTGAATATCTTGTGTCGGAAGGTGCGGGTCGTGTCGAACACCGCGTCGCCCTGCAAAAATCCTCTATCTCGGATGGACACTGTGGCCTGGCTCTCCGGCACAATCTCGCCATTGATGTACGCTACACGCTCTGTGGTCATAGCCTGAACTCCTTGAGCATTGTTGACTGTCAGTCGCGATTCGGAGAGTCCGGACGTTAACTCTCGTTAAACCGGTACCCGACGTTCCAGATTGTTTCGATGTAGGAGTGGTCCGAGTCCTCGATCTTGCTTCGCAGCCTCCGAATATGGACGTCCACGGTTCGCGTGCCGCCGAAATATTCGTAGCCCCAGACCTGGTTCAAAAGGGCGTCGCGGGTAAACACCCGGCCCGGATTCTCCGCCAGAAGGCGCAAAAGCTCGTACTCCTTGAACCGGAGCGCGATGCGCTCCCCGCTGAGGGTGACTTCGTAGCTGGATGTGTTGATAACCAGGTCGCCGACTCGAATGAACTCGCCCTTGTCGACTGAGTTGCTTTCCTGCTCCTGGCGAAGCGCGAACCGCGCTCTCACAACAAGCTCGTCAGGGTCAGGCGGGCTAAAAATGAGGTCTGTGAG
>DCAW01000008.1:1304-11412 GCA_002313895.1 Dehalococcoidia bacterium UBA1123 | reverse complement strand
GCGCCAGAACCAGAGACCACAACCAGGCCGCTACTGGAAAACAGAAGGTGATTGTGATATCGCCAGGATCCTGAATTCACAAATTCGAACAACCAGAATCCGTCAGGCGGAACTAGCTTGCCGGCGTCGAACTCCGACAATATTTCGTGAGTCGGATGGATGTTCGATGCGGGCCACATCGCGGAGTGAGATTCATTAACGAACGCCACGATGTCTCCAGGGTCCACGTCCAATCGGTCCGGGGAAAACGATCCGCTGCGATACACCACAAGACGCGAGCCTGCAGGTTGCTCCATGACAACAGTAGCATCCGGCAGCGCGTTCAAAGTTGATGGTTGCTTAGATTGAGGCGTCTCAGGTATCGGCACAGCTTGTCTGACTATTGAATTCGAGTTTCACGAAGGGATCGCTTTGATCCCCTGCCCGTCTCCAGCGCGTCCTATCGCGGAGATGGCAATGAATATCGTGGCAATCGTCGCATATTTGAATCGCATTGTCTCAATGATCGAAACGATATGTGCCTCCTAGCATCCACCCACGCGTTTGAGTCGACAAAATATTGCGGCACGCCCCCTGTTGCGGATATAGTACCGTAAACGAAACGCGGTCTCCACAGCATATGGAATCCAAACTAGGCGCAACAATCCAAGCCATCCACGACTCGCCTACCTTGGCGGCTTTTGCCGTTGCCGGGGCAGGCAGCAGCGCTATTGACTGGCTTTTGTCGGTGGCTGGCGCTTCTCGCACGGCGCTAGAAATCACGGTCCCCTACTCTGAAAAATCGTTTTCAGAGTACATCGGCCACCAGCCTGAACAGACCGTCTCTGTGGAAGCGTCTCGGTCGCTGGCTCACGCCGCATACGATCGCGCGCTCAGACTCCGAAGCGATGTCCGGCCAATCGTTGGCGTCGCCTGCACTGCGACCATCGCCACCGACCGGACCAAACGTGGCGATCATCGAGGCCATGTTGGACTGTGGACGTCCGAGGGATGGAGTGTGTTCAGCCTCACTCTGGAAAAGGGTTTGCGCGACCGGGCCGGCGAAGAACAACTGCTCAGCGTTCTGATATTGAAGACCCTTGCCTCAGCGTGCGATGTGCCAGATCTCCTCAAACTTGAATTGTCCGACTCCGAACACATTGAGGAGTCAGGAGAAATATTTGACCCTGCGCTGGATGCATTCAATAAAGAACACATCTCAAGCGTCACCTTCGTATCTGATGGCTCATCGCAGGGCGATGTCTACCATCAGGGAGGGGTTCTGTCTGGCTCTTTCAACCCTCTCCATCAGGGTCATCAAGATATGGTGTCTGTCGCATCGAGAACCCTCAACGCGCCGGTGATATACGAACTATCAGTCACCAACGTTGACAAGCCGCCCCTCAGAGATGACGTTGTGCGCGAGCGTATCGGCCAATTCCGAGATGTCGGCGACCTGGTGATCACCAAAGCCCCGGTTTTCTACGAAAAAGCCCAGCTATTTCCCGGATGCACTTTTATCATCGGCTGGGACACAATGGTGAGACTTGTTGACCCCAAATACTACGACGGTGATCACGCCAAGATGATTCTTGCCCTTAATCAGATACAGTCTGTCGGATGCGATTTCCTCGTGGCAGGCCGCATAAACGACGCCACGTTCAAGACGTTGGCGGACGTCAAAATACCAACCGTGTTCCAGGATATTTTCAAGGAGATTCCAGAATCCGCATTTCGGTCCGACATCTCATCTACTGAAATCCGACTGGCTTCGCGGAACACCTAGAGCCATGCATTTTAAGGATATCCGGCAGTTCATCGAGTTCTTGGACGAGCGCGGCGACCTAAAACGCATAACCGCAATGGTCGATTCGGATCTTGAAATTACCGAAATAACCGACCGGACGATAAAATCCGGCGGCCCTGCGCTCCTTTTTGAGAATGTGGCAGGCTCTGATGCGCCCGTAGCCATCAACCTCATGGGAACCCACCAGCGCACCGCCTGGGCGTTGGGAGTGGAGAACATTGACGACCTGACGTCCCGGGTGCGAAAACTGTTGGGACTGGCTCAGGGACCGCCCAGTGGCTTGATGGGCAAGGTAAGAGCGCTGGGAGACCTAGTATCAGTCGCCCGAACCCAGCCCAAGATAGTCCGTCGCGCTCCGTGCCAGGATGTGGTCGTCACAGGAGAAGACGTTGACCTGAACATACTCCCGGCCCTGAAGTGCTGGCCCGACGACGCCGGACGTTACATCACTCTCCCGCTGGTGGTGTCGAGAGACCCAGAATCTGGACGCCGAAACGTCGGGATCTACCGCATGCAGATTTTCGACCGCAACACCACCGGAATGCACTGGCAAACCCACAAGGGCGGCGCACATCACTACCGCGTTGGCGAATCGCAGCGCCTCCAAAAACTGGAGGTCGCCGTGGCCCTCGGAGGCGATCCCGCAGCCATATGGAGCGGCTCCATGCCCTTGCCTCCGGACATGGACGAGTTCGCCATAGCGGGCCTCATCCGAGAGGAGCCTGTCGAGCTTGTGAAGTGCAAAACAGTTGACTTGGAAGTCCCCGCTCATGCCGAATACGTCCTTGAAGGCTATGTCACCCCCGGAGAGTTGAGACCCGAAGGGCCGTTCGGAGACCACACTGGATACTACTCTCCAGCCGAAGATTATCCAGTATTCCACGTGACCACAATCACCCATCGGAAAAACCCGATTTACCCTACAACGATGGTCGGACGACCTCCCACAGAAGACTTTTTCATGGGCAAAGCCGCCGAGCGGATCATGCTGCCTATCCTCCAGATGGCCTTGCCGGAAATCGTGGACATGAATATGCCCGCCGAAGGCGCTTTCCACAACCTGCTGATCGTGTCGATGCGAAAAGAATATCCGGGCCACGCCCAAAAGGTGATGCACGCCCTCTGGGGCATAGGGCTTTTGATGTTGACCAAGACCATCATAGTCGTCGATCATGATGTGAACGTTCAGGACCCATCGGAGGTCGCCTGGCGCGTGACCAACAACATTAACCCGGCCACCGACATAACATTCGCGGAAGGGCCAATCGACGACCTCGACCATGCAACGCCAATCCCCAAGTTCGGAAGCAAAATGGGGATCGACGCCACGGCAAAAGGAATCACCGACGGTCGTTCCAGGGAGTGGCCCCCAGATATCGTAATGTCAGAGGAGATAAAGACGCTGGTTGACCACAGGTGGAAGGAGTACGGATTCTGACCACGGCAGCAAACACGAACCAGAACATCATCCGCAAGGTTCCGCTCTTTCTGGACGCGATCAAGTTCCACGAGAGCGTCTTCGCCTTGCCCTTTGCGTACATCGGCATGTTCCTGGCAGCAGATGGGTTCCCCGGTTGGCACGCCTTCATCTGGATCACCGTCGCGATGGTTAGCGCCCGAACCGTCGGCATGGCCGCAAACCGGATAATCGACCGACACATCGACGCCAAAAACCCTCGCGCCGCCGTCCGGCACCTGCCCAGCGGACTTCTCAAGGTTGGAGAGATGGTCGGACTAACCGCCGTCGCTCTGGTGGTATTCATATTCGCTGCGGCCCAGTTGAACACCCTCGCGCTGATTCTTGCTCCATTTGCTGCGGCATACCTGATACTCTACCCATTCACAAAACGGTTCACCTGGGCCGCGAATCTGCTGTTGGGCTGGGCGCTGGCAATCTCGCCTTCCGCTGCGTGGATAGGCGTCCAGGGCAGTCTATCGATCCAGCCTGTGTTGATCTCATTGGCCGTTGCGTTTTGGGCTGGAAGTTTCGACATCCTGTACCACACCCAGGACCGGAGCTTTCATTTGAAAGAAGGCTTGCACTCCGTGGCTTCCCGATTTGGAATCGTCAACGCATTCCGATTCGCACGCACCCTCGACACTTTGGCAATCGGAGTTCTGGTCACTCTAGGCGTCTGGATGAGTTTGAGTTGGCCTTACTTCGTGGGATGCGGTGGCGCTGTCGCGTTTTTGTTGTACAAGTATTCACTGGTGAATCCGAGCGACCTCTCCCGGATGGGTCTGGCATTCGCCCGAATCAACGCATATATCTCCTCCACCATGCTTGCTGGAACTCTGGCGGCGATTTACCTGTGAGTCACACCTCAAACGGCGGAAAACAGGTTCAAAATATGAGCAACGCCCTCCCTATCATCATAGGCATCACCGGCGCCAGCGGCTCCGTGTTGGCGAAAAAGACCATCGACACGCTCTTGGAATCATCAACTCCGACCATCGTTTGCGCGTCCTCTGCGGCCCGAATTGTCTGGCAAGAGGAGATGGACGAGTCCTTCGGCGCGGCTATCGAACGCTGGAGCGATTCTAACCTGTTCCAGTATCATCCGTCCCAACAGATCAACGCGCCCATCGCCAGCGGGTCATTTCCGACCCGTGGAATGGCAATCGTGCCTTGCAGTATGGCGACTCTCGCGGCCATAGCTCATGGAATGGCCGACAACCTCATCCGTCGCTCGGCTGATGTGTGTATCAAGGAACGTAGGCCTCTTTTGTTGATGCCCCGCGAGACCCCTTTGAGCGCGATCCATCTGGAGAACATGGCAAAGCTGGCGAACCTGGGAGTCACAATCATGCCGCCTGACCCGCCGTTCTACTTCAAGCTATCGAGTGTCGACCAGATTGTCGAGTACTTCGCCTACCGAATCTCGGTGGCCCTCGGCGTGTCAGAAACCTTGCCCGATCATTTGCAGTATCGTGGCCCGGAAGACATCTAATCGCTCTACCTAGACAACCAATGAATTTTTAATTTCATACAAATATACGTTCAATGTTACTGGAGCGATAACCAAATGATTTCATCCCTCGACGCGGTGAGAGCAATCAGCCGCGAGCGCGGAGACGCCGTGGTTGTGAGCACGATGACTCCCAACCGGTACTGGGAATCAGTTTCCGAGAACCGTGACCTAGACCTACCGATTTTTGGAGCGATGGGCAAGGCATCGTCGGTGGCTCTGGGCATCGCATTAGCTAAGCCTGACAAGAAAATCATCATTCTCGACAGCGACGGCGGTCTGCTCATGAACCTCGGGTCTCTGATCACCCTTGCCGGAACCGCACCCGAAAACCTCGTCCACTTCGTGTTCGAGGACGGAGTCTACTTCACTACTGGGGGCCAACCAGTTCCCGGAGCGGGGCGGTTCGACCTCGCAGCGATGGCTCGTGACGCCGGATTCGCCGCCTCCTACCAGTTCGACGACCTGGAGGAAATGGCAAGCGACCTCCCACGAATAATGAACGAAAAAGGCCCCGTGTTTGTGGCTCTAAAGGTCAACCACCCCGACGAGTTACCAGAGTTCTACATGGGCAACACCGGAGAGGCAATGAAACGCCTCGCCTCCAACCTGTCGTCCGGCGCCTAGCCAGGAGATCACAATTTGTACGACTTCCACACCCACACGTTCCTCAGCGACGGTGTTCTGGCGCCCATTGAGCTTATCCGGCGGGCCATCAAAATCGGATACCAGGTCATGGCGATAACCGATCATGTCGGCCCGGGCAACTTGGAGTTTGTGCTGAAGACGCTGATCGCAGACTGCGAGATGGCGTCCAAACGCTGGGACATCCTCGCGCTGCCCGGCGTCGAGATCACCCACACGCCCGCCGAGGACATCGACATGCTGGCCCAGGAAGCCCGGAACTTCGGAGCGAGGGTGGTCAACGTCCACGGAGAGACCATAACCGAGCCTGTGGTGGCTGGGACAAATCTAGCGTCCGTGACATCCCAACACGTTGATGTTCTGGCCCACCCCGGCCTGATAACGCCTGAAGAGGCCAGCATTGCAGCTCGAAACGGCGTTTTCCTGGAGGTGTCGGCCCGCCGAGGCCACAGCGCCGCCAATGGCCATGTCGTGAAAACCGCAAAAGCCGCTGGAGCGCGCATGGTTCTGGATTCCGACGCTCACGCTCCCGGAGACCTGCTAACGCGGGAGTTCGCCATGTCTGTGGCTCGCGGATCAGGCATGGATCAGGAGGAAGCAATTTCGTTGTTGGATGCCGCTCCGCTCGATCTACTAAGAAAAGTTGGCATCCAAAGAGACTGACCAGAAACACGCAGGAGCAGGTCTATGGGCCTGCTCCTGTGTGTTTCTGGATTGTCAGCGCTTCCGATGAGTCCGGTTACTCGGGGCTCCACCCCCAGAACTGGATGGCGTGTTTGTCTGGGTCTGAGACGTGCAGGCGCATCGAGCCATCGCCGTGGGGCATGGACCCGTCCACTTCAAAGCCTGCATCGGTCAGTCTTTCGGGTATCTTTGACACGTCGTCCTGATGGACGGCGAACACCGGATGCGTCGGGGCAACGGTGTTGCCGAAGTATGCATCGCTACGCTACGGCGACAGAAAATCGCTGCGCCACTCACCCGGCTCCCAGAGACCGAGATACCGACTCTCGCCAATCTTGACGATGGCCGAACTTTTCCCAAACTCGTAGTCTGTCGCCTCGAAACCGAGTAGCCCGCTGTAGAATTACTTGGCATGTTCGATGTCAGACACCACAATGGCAAGCTCAGCGATGCCGTAGTATCGAAAGTCCCATTTTTGAACCTTTCGGTTGGACGGTGGCCGCTAAAAGTCAGTCGATGGAACGACAGAATCAGGCTCGTCGCCGCCCGCAACACGCGCGGAGTTGGTGATTGCGAACATCCGGCTCTTCTCTCCGGCTTCCTGTGAGAATGCGGCCAGGTGGGGCGTGACCAGCACGTTGTCCATCTTCAGCAGAGGGTTGTCCACGGGTGTCGGTTCTTGCTCCAGAACGTCGAGACCCGCGGCGGCGACTTTGCCATCGTTCAGAGCGCGAATCAGGGCGGCTTCGTCGACCACAGGGCCTCGGCAAGCGTTTATGAATATGACCGTCGGCTTCATCATGTCGAACTCGCGGTCGCTTATCATATGGCGGGTCTGGGTGCCCAGAGGAACGTGCAGGGTGATCACGTCGGCGGTCTGGAGAACTTCGTCCAAAGGCAGTCTGGTGACGTTGAGTTCTTGTTCAAGCTCTTCGGGAATATCAATTATGTCACTGTAAACGACCTCGCACTCCCAGCCTTGAAGCCGTCGAGCGACCCTGGAGCCGATGCGGCCCAGCCCAACGATCCCAACGGTCTTGCCGGCGATCTCATGGGCCTGAGAGAACCACTTGGTCCGAATATCAGCGGCCCACTCGCCAGCGCTCACAGCATTGAATTGCAGCTGAAGTTTCCTGATCGTGCTGACGATCAAACCCATTGTGTGCTCGGCGACGGCGACGGCGTTCCCGCCCCCGTTATTGGAAACACTAATGCCCAGTTCGCCAAGGCCAACCTTGTCAAGATAGTCAGTCCCTGCGCTGGTGGTCTGAATCAGCCTAAGGTTCGAGCACTTGGCCGCCAATTCTACCGTCGGCCTTCCTCGTCCTGCGACGATGAGCGCCACTGCGTCCTGCATCTGCGTCGCTTGATCCTCGATTGAATCATCTGAATTAACCCAAGCGATTTCCACCCCTTCGGGCTTGATCTCCTCAAAAGCCGCCAACACTGACTCGTCCGGTCCGTAAATAATAACTTGAGCGCCCATGATCCCTCCAGATAGTGAAAATGTGGCGGCTGGCAACTTGTGATCAGCCACGCCGCCTCTGGCTGACAGCGCCAATTATAAGGCGGAACCCAAACTCCCGGCAACTTGATTCAGTTTTTGGGCTAGCCTGACTCACGTATGGCCTCCAGCGTTCTGACGAAAAACTCTTCGTCGCCGAAACCTCCCGCTTTGGTGACGATAGTCAGGCCGGCGCCCACCCCGTCACCAATCACACCTAGCGGCGCTCCATGTTCGATCTCGCTCGAGACATCCACTGTCGAAGCTCCGAGCGCCCGAAGAACGCCGAACGCTGTGTCGCCGCCCGCAATCAGTAGTCCGCCGAGGCTCATTTTGCGAGCGATTCCATAAACTAGCAGGCCCGCGAAATTCGCCAAGACAGTCGCATCTTCTTGTGAATCCGAATCTTGCGGGCGGTCAAGCTCCTCCCACTCCAACACGACGTTCCTGCCATCAGACAGGATCCGATGAAGATCGGCCATCACCTGTCTGGAGTAGACAACTCGCTCCTCCCGTTTGCCTAACACAGGCTCAGGACTCACGGAGATGACCTCGGCGACGCCTGCGCTGGCGAGAGACTCGACCTGAGACTTTGTCGCTTGATGGCGACTGCCAGCGACAATGACGAAAGGAGAGTTTGTCCTGATGTTCAGGGCGAAGGGTTCGATGTCTCGCCTGAACAGGCTTCCTAGCGCGTAAGCCAACCCCGCCGAGCCTACTAAGATGTGATCTGAGTAGCTCACCGAACAATCCGCGACGGCTTGGAGATCGGAGTCGGTCTCGGCGTCAATGACAATGGCGTTCATTTCCTGACTGGTCAACTCAGATATTTTCATCCGAATGGCGTCTGTCCCTCGCCTGACCACCGACAGCGGCACCAATCCAGGCGTCAACTCGCCTTCAAGCGCGAAGAGGTTCAACAGTGAGTCCGATGAGACTGCCGACAGGGCGTCCGAGCCTTCGATGGCCTCAGTCACAGCCGCCCCATTCACCATCAGGATGCCGTCGACCACAGTCCGGCCCATCTGGGGGAATGCGGGACAGACTATGGCGGCCACAGCCTCCTGAGCGTCCATGACAGCCTTGCATTCAGCCGCCAGGTTGCCTCGCCCGGTGGAATCAATCTTCTTATAAAGCCGGCTCCAACCAGCATCTGAAAGCTCTTTGGCGGCTCGGTGGACCGGAGCGATTGCCAGGGCGGCATCGACGTTGCGCGTGTGAGTGTTGGCAATTGCCACATCTCCGTCGTAATGAGGCTCGATCTTGTCGGCAGGCGCAGTCAGAACTCTGGAGCGCAAACCCCGCGAGGCGAACGCTCCCGCGGTGTCCAACGCGCCCGTCAAATCGTCAGCAACAACTCCAATTCGCGCTTGGCTCAAATCAATGCTTCCTTCCACCGATGGCAATACGCCTGTATAATCGTGCCTGCGACACCGCTCGACCGTTACCGACGAGGAGACGACAATTGGCCCAGGGCGCCTTTGAAGGCATAAAGGTAATCGACCTGACCCATCACATCGCCGGGCCGTACTGCACCAAACTGCTGGCCGACTTCGGCGCCGAGGTCATCAAGGTCGAGCGTCCTGGCGCCGGTGATCCAGCCCGGAACTCAGGCCCATTCGCCGGAGACATCCCTGATTCAGACCGCAGCCTGCCGTTCCTGTATCTGAACACCAACAAACGCTCGATAACGCTAGACATCACGTCCGATGCCGGTCAAGACATTCTAAAGCAACTTATCCGAGACTCGCACCTACTCGTCGAGAACTTTCGCCCTGGGACCCTCTCGACCCTCGGATTGTCCCATGAGGAACTGCGCTCGATCAACCCCTCGCTTGTTCAGGTGTCGATATCGAACTTTGGGCAGACGGGGCCTTATCGCGACTACGAGGCCACGGACATAGTAGAGTACGCCCTGGGCGGACTGATGTACATATTTGGACTCAACGAACGCGAGCCTCTCAAACATTCTATGAACCAGGCGCAGTACAAGGCAGGAGTCAACGCCGCTTCTGGAGCGTCCATTGCCCTATTACATCAGCAGTTGACCGGCCAGGGCCAATGGGTCGACGTATCTATTCAAGAGTCGGTCGCCTCGGCCATCCGTGACACAGCCTCGGCATACGGATACACTGGCGTCGTGAAGTGGCGACAACCAAAAGAAACCGGCGAAATCCCCCGTGGGCCGGTCAAAGTGTCCGACGGCTACATAATGCCCATAAACTTCGGCCCGGTGGACTGGGAATCAACTGCGGATTTCCTCGACGCTCCTGATTTAATGGACGGAAAGTTCGCGACGCCGGACAGTCGAGTCAAAAACGCCGCGGAGTTTGACTCCATTATTTCCGAAGCTTTCGAGAAGCGCGAGAAATTTGAAATCTTCTACGAGGCACATAAGCAACGCAGACTTATCTACGGTGTCGTTCACGACCCTAAAGAGGTTGTCGAGAACCCTCAATACATCTGGCGCGAGTTTTTCAAGGAAATCGAGCACCCTGTCACAGGCACACTATCCTACCC
>DCAW01000008.1:0-925 GCA_002313895.1 Dehalococcoidia bacterium UBA1123 | reverse complement strand
ACCGTGGGACAACACAACCGGGAGATTTATGAGGACAAGCTCGGTATCCCTCGATCGGAAATTGCCAGATTATTCGCGGCGGGCGTGATATGAGCGTGAAACTGCCTTTGGAAGGCGTCCGCATCGTCGAGATGAGCCAGCTTATCGCAATTCCATATGCCGTGAAACTTCTCTCCGACATGGGCGCTCAGGTTATGAGAATCGAGTCATGTGTCCGTCTTGAGAACTATCGCGGCACAGCCTTCTACGATGACCGTGTGGACGGCGAGTGGTGGAACCGAAGTATCAATTTCCACGAACAGAACCGCAACAAGCACAGTCTCGCCCTCGACCTGACCAAGCCAGAAGGGCAAGAAGCGCTTCTGGAGCTTATCGCCATCAGCGACGTGTTCGCGGAGAATTTCACCCCAAGAGTGATCAAAAATTTTGGCCTGGACTACGAAAAACTCTGCGAAGTGAAGCCTGACATCATCATGGTGTCGTCCACCGGCTACGGCCACACAGGTCCATGGAGCAACTTCGGGGCAATCGGGTTCGGCACAGAGGCCACTTCAGGGCTGGCCCACATGACTGGCTACGAGGGCGGCCCGCCCATCGTTCCAGAGATTCCATATACCGACTACACCGCAGGCGAGCACACCACCTTCGCCATCGCCGCAGCGCTTGTGCATCGCGCCCGCACCGGACTGGGCCAATTTATCGACGTGTCCCAATCTCAGACGCTCAGCTCCACCATTCCCGAAGCGCTGATGGACTATACGGTCAACGGTCGGATTCGTGAGCGCATCGGCAACGGAAGCAACTCATTCGCGCCTCAGGGATGCTACAAGTGCAACGGCCTCGAGAATTTCATCGCCTTGTCAGCGCAGACCGGCGACCAGTGGTCGGCTCTCTGCGAAGTTCTGGGCGCTCCTGGCTGGACTCA
>DCAW01000058.1:3877-4632 GCA_002313895.1 Dehalococcoidia bacterium UBA1123 | reverse complement strand
TAATCTCCAACCGAACGCCGCCCCTCGATCCTCCGACGCACGCGGCCTGAGAACGTCAGCGGGAGGATAACGGACAGCGCTGCCAACGCCCACACTGACATGCTGGGAACAGGCGGCCCTGTCGTGACCGCCTTGTAGGAGTTGTTGCTGATTACGCCGTCTAACGTGTCAGCGGTAGCGCTCGCATTGTTGGTCAGCATTCTGGACGCGCCTGAGTCGACTTTGACCACGATTGTGCTGTCGAGCTGGCTTCAGCAGCCAGCGTGCTGAACGTGCACGTAATATCCGTAGTCCCGGCGCACGAACCTCCGATTGCCTCAGCAAAAACCAGAGTCGTTCCAGGCGGGAGCTTGTCCTTAATCTGAACGTTAGTCGTGGCGGTGGATGTGCTGTTGTTGGTGATTGTGATGACGTATGTCGGGTTTGTGCCGACGGTCACAGGGTCAAGGGAGCCGGTTTTCACTATTTCGAGGTCGGCAGACGGAATGCTCCGGCTGAACACCGCCACGGCATCGTCATCCCGCCCCGAGGTGTAGAGGTGCTTTTCATCTGGGCTTATAGCAATGGAACTAGCGCCGTCGAGTCCGTCGACACCTCCCACGCCGTCTCTCCATATCTGCGCGATGGTGAGCTCCACTGTCGCAGAGTTTCGACTGAACATCGTAACCGTATTGTAGATGGTACCCGCGACGTACACTTGGTTTCCATTTGGGCTGACGATTACTGACGCGGCGCCGGCGAGTCCGTCGATTAGG
>DCAW01000058.1:0-3671 GCA_002313895.1 Dehalococcoidia bacterium UBA1123 | reverse complement strand
CTTGCGGCATAGAGGTGTTTGCCATCCGGACTGATCGTCACTCCGATTGCACCATCCAGTCCGTCGACGCCTTCAACGCCGTCCTGCTTAAACTCGACGAAGCTGGGCGCACCTGTCGCAGGGTTTCGGCTGAACGCCGCCACCGAGTCTTCAGTATAAGCCAGGGCGTAAACGTGCTTGCCATCGGGACTGACGGTGACCGAACGAGCGGTTTCTAATCCATCGACGCCTCAGAGCCGTCCTTCTGGGCTTCAACGAATGTGAGGTTGCCTGTCGTCCCGTTCCGAATGAACACTGTGAGAGTGTGATCTTGGTTGCTTGTAGCATAGACATGGTTGCCGTCTGGGCTGACATTGACCGATGTGGCGCCGTCGAGTCCGTCACCCCCCTCCCCGTCTTCCACAATCTCGATAAACGTTAGATTTCCGACCATTGCATTCTGGCTGAACACCGCCAAAGCATCGTCGCTCTTGGCTGCGACGTAAAGGTGCTTTCCATCCAGACTGAGGGCTATCGAAGCGGCGCGGTCAAACCCGTCCACACCACCCGTGCCGCCCTTCTCGTCCTCTACGAACGTGAGTTCACCCGTGGTAGCGTTCCGGCCGAAAGCCGCCACCGCGCCGTCGGTTACGGATGCACTGTAGACGTATTTCCCGTCTGGGCTGACCGTTACCGAAATCACGCCGTAAAGCCCGTCGACGCCTCCGACGCCATCCTTCTCAACCTCCACGAATGTCAATTCGCCGTTGCCATCTGCTGATGCTGCTTCAGTCCAGATAAGGCTGGTCAGCGTGGCGCAAATAGCGGTTATTACGATAGCGTAGAGAATATTTCGATGCGCTTCCCGGAATACACTGATGGAATTACAACCTTAGGCATGGCTGAGCCCACCGTCGAGATACAAAGTCTCGCCGGTCATGTAGGCTGAGGCGTCGGAGATCAGATATAGGGCCAGCAGGCCGACCTCTCGGAGTTCTCCGACTCGGCCGAGGGGGATTGAGGTTTTGGCACGCTCTCGGGAGGCAGTGACTTGGGCAGGGTCGCCGGTTTCGGGGTCTGGGAACTGGCCGGGCGCGACGCAGTTGACGGTCACTCCGTAGGGTGCCCATTCAAGGGCTAGCGTTTGCGTCAGTCGGGCCACTCCGGCCTTTGCGGTGGAGTAGGCAAGCATGTCGGGACTGCCTTTGCGGGCCGCGAAGCCGCTGATGTTCACGACCCGGCCTGCTCCCCTTTCGAGGAAGTGAGGGCCGAAGGTCCGGCATCCCAAGAAGGCCTCGGTCAGGTTGATGTCGATGACGAATCGCCATTCGTCGTCGGTCAGGGGAGTTGACGGAACGCCTCCGGGCAGAGGCACGATGGGTTTTCGTATGGCGTCGCCCAGGTTGTTGACCAGGGCATCGACGTGGCCCCACTTCTCCATCGCGTAGTCGTAGGTGCGCTGCCAGTCTTCAGATTTTGTGGCGTCGGCAGTCAGGATTTCGATGGGGTGTCCGTCGGCGGCCATCGACTCGGACAGAGGGACTAGATACTGGTTCGTCAGCGACGTGACCATCACCTTGGCCCCTGATTCAGCAAGCACTCTGGCGATGCCCTTCCCAATGCCTCTTGCGGCCCCTGTGATGATGACAGTTTTTCCTTCGACGCTGTATTCGCTGGGTAGCATGGTTTGTCTCCGAGGTATCAGGTTTTCAGGTGGTCGGGTGTCAGGACGAGGAATTCTAATGGCCGACTGTTACTCTGCAGGCGGCAAGTGTGAAAGAGCCTGATTGACGAAATCTATGCCGACAGCCGCGGACCACGATTCCAAAAGCGCGGTGGTTGCTTTGCCTGGGATGCCTTCCCCTACGGGCAGGCCGTTCAGGGTCGCAACTGGCAGGATGCAGTATCGTGTGCTGGAGACGAACGCTTCGTCGGCGGCGTAGATGTCTCGTTGGGTGTAGGTTCCTTCGTCCACCGGGAAGTTCAGCGAGTCCGCAAGTTCCAGCACGGTCTGCATACTGACGCCAGGGAGGACGTTTCGGCGGTCGGGCAGTTTGATGCGCCCGTTTTTGACGAACATGAAATTCGCGCCTTCACACTCGCTGACTCCGCCGTTGGGACTCGCCATGAGCAGGAAGACCTGCTGGGAACCGTCTTTGCTGTCTCCCGGCTCCTGGCCAGAAGGGATGCCATAAGTGTTGGGAGTGACGATTCGAACGCCGTCAATGTAGCTTCTAGCAAATCTTGTGAAATCCAGCGGTTGGCAATAGACGACAACGTTGATGGTCCCACTATCGTCAGGGGACTGTCGTTGCGACTGGTTAACGATCTGAGTCACGATGTACTCGTGGCCGTTTGGGAGCAGGGACAGGTTGGCCTCTATGATTCCGAGGGTGATACGTTCAAGTTCCTCTATGGAGATTTGAGGGTCGATCGAAGATGCCTCAAGGCCTCGGTATAGCCGTTCAAGGTGCGACCTCAGTTTGAAAACTTCGCCGCCGAAAGTCCGCTCGGCGTCGTAGAACCCACCGATGGACGCACCGTTGATGCGCTGCAACAGCGGCGAGGCCTGAGAGTGGGGCATGATGCGCCCGTTGACGTATGTCAGAAGCTCGATGGACTCAGCCATCTAGTGTTACCTTCCCGCAAAATAGCTGTCAGCAATCAGCTTTCAGAATTTGCCATTCTGAGGCCTCAGTCGAAGAATCTGTTCGTTAACCAGACAACTGTTGCTCTGCACGCGATCAAATGCTTCGCTTTGGCTCAGCATGGCAGTTTGGTTATTTATCGTCGTCGCAAGAGGCGTTTTTTTATCTTGGTGAAAGTGGTCACCGCATGGATGAGCGGCGTCATCTTACGCCCGTGTATCGTACCCTGAGCGAGGGCGGTTTTGAAACCCTCAGGCGTGCCGTCGAACACGGGCATGTCAACGTATGTGCGGCCTAGCTCGATTGTTGTGTGGGCATCGCTGACGCCGGATGTCAGCAGGCCATGCTTCTCGGCGAACTCGTAGGCCTTGCGGTTGTCGGCGTCCATGTTGTTTCGAGAGTTGAACACTTCAACGATGTCGGCAAAGGGCAGGACTTCCTCCAGACCAGGGCGAGTGATGACCTCGCGTCTGAACCGGTCGAAGGGGTGAGGCAAGGAGACCAGGCCACCCTGATCCTTGATACGTTTCGCGGTCTCCAGCGGAGTCAGGCCGCTGGGGATCGTTTCCTCCAGAAACAGGCCTGTCACCTCGCCCTCGGAAGTGCCCACTTCCTCGCCGATTATTACTCTGAAATCGGCTAACTCTCGGACCTCGAATGCGCCCTCGGTCGTGTTGTGGTCTGTGACCGCTATGCAGGTCAGGCCCACCTTTTTGCATCGGCGGACCAGTTGCTCCGGCGACATCTCCGAATCTGGAGAGAAGTGGGTGTGCATGTGGAAGTCAGCTTTGAGCGTCACTCTTCGTCGTCATCCCATTCATCTGACGGGTCGACGATTGATTCGGACTGGAACGTCATTTGCTGGCCGTACTCGGCTTTGATGCGAGTGATCTTCAACTCGGCTGAACCCAGCATGTCGTTGCAACGCGCCGCCAGCCTGACGCCGCGCTCGTATCTTTCAGTGGCGTCAGCTAGACTCAACCCTCCGGTTTCCAGTTCTGCCACGGTCTCCTCAAACAGCTTCAGCGCTTGTTCGAAGCTGAG
>DCAW01000100.1:339-18432 GCA_002313895.1 Dehalococcoidia bacterium UBA1123 | reverse complement strand
CTCGTGAGGTTCCATCAGGGAGGAGGACCGGTACGGGTGCAGGTCGCTACCGCAAACTCCGCCGGGTCGCACACGAATCAGAACTTCCCCAGGCCCAGGTTCTGGCGTCGGAAGCTCCTCCAGCCTAATGTCCGTGCCGCCGTAGAAAATCGACGCCTTCATATCTTTCCCCGTTACCTGAAATCTGAAAACTTAATCCCCTGACACCGGCCCCAGGCTCTCGTCCAGAATCTCCAGCAGGTCTCTCGCCTTCTTCTGAGTCTCCAACTGCTCGGCGCTTATGCCCTCCTCGAACATCTGGAGGCAGTATGGGCAAGAGACACCGATGATGTCGGCTTCTGTCTCCAGGAACTGCTCGGTGCGGACGTGATTGATGCGTTGCCCCCCGCTTTCCTCCATCCACATGTGGCCGCCTCCGGCCCCACAGCAGAAGCTGCGCTCTCGGTTGCGCCCCATTTCGACCAGCGTAAGTCCGGGGATGGCGTTGGCGATGTCGCGAGGCGGCTCATAGACTTCGTTGTGACGTCCGAGGTAACAGGAGTCGTGGTAGGCCAGAGTGGTCTCGATAGGGACCAGAGGCCTTATGGCGCCCTGCTCGATGAGCTCTGCCACGAACTCGGTGTAGTGTAGCACTTCGTAGTCGCCGCCCAGGTGTGGGTACTCGTTTTTTATTGTGTTGAAGCAATGAGGGCAGATCGTGATTATCTTCTTGACGTCGTAACTGTTGAATGTCTGAATGTTCTGTTCAGCGAGTATCTGATAGAGGTACTCGTTTCCCATCCGACGGGCCGGGTCTCCGGTGCAGGTCTCCTCATTTCCCAGTATGGCGAAGTCAACCTTCGCCCGCTTGAGGACCGACGCCATCGAGCGGGCGACCGCCTGACTTCGTTGTTCCAGCGCCCCGGTGCATCCGACCCAGAAAAGTATCTCAGTTTCGGGATGATCGGCCAGAATCTTGATGTCCAATCCCTCGGCCCAGTCAGTGCGGGTGTAGGTCGTCCCTCGCCACGGGTGGCCTCTTTGCTCCATGCTCAGGAGGGCATTCTGGGCGGTCTCCGGCATGCTGGCCTGCTCCATAACCATAAAGCGCCGCATGTCCACAATTGAGTCGATATGCTCCACGCCGACGGGACATTCTTGGACACACGCCCCGCAGGTCACGCAGTCCCACAACCCTTCCTCCTGAATCCAGTTGCCGATCAGGGGCTTGTCAGGTTGGGGGTCTTCGCCTTTCAGGATGCCGGGTCCTGCCTCTAAGATATGCTCTTTCATGTTTTCGACGATGTGCATGGGCGAGAGAATCTTGCCGCTGATGTTGGCAGGGCAGACGTCAGAACATCGGCCGCACACGGCGCATGAGAATCCGTCCAGAAGTTGTTTCCAGTTGAAATCCTGAACGCGGCTGGCTCCAAACACCTCTGCCGTCTCCAGATCGTCGGGCGTTGTCAGGGTCCCCTTTGGCTCCAGAGAACGGGTAACGAAGCTGATGGGCGCGCCAACCAGGTGCATATGCTTGGATAAGGGTATGTAGAGGGAGAATCCCAGAATGATTCCCAGATGCAGCCACCAGAAAACGCCTTGAAGCCCGTTGGCCACGCCTTCATCGATTCCAGCGGCGATGAACGCTTCGCCAATGGCCTTGCCTATTGGGGGCGTCGAGTGGGGGCCTTCGCCGCCGGACGCCACAAAGAATGCCTCGGTCAGCAGGGTGAACAGCATCAGAGACGCTATCAAAACCATGATGATGAGCGACTCTTTCTTTTGTGTCAGATCGAACGACAGCCTGCGAGGTTTGATTCCCCAGCGTCGGACGGCTCCCCAGACGAGCACAACGAAGAACACGACGGCTAGAATATCGAGGTAGAACCCGAAAATCTCCACGCCAGTTTCGGTGAGGATTTTGGCCGAGAATGGCCTCCAGGCGGAGTCGGCAAATATGAACAGACCGTAGCTGGCGGTGAAGGACAGAAATCCCCAGAAGATGAAGAAGTGGGCGAGGCCCGCGCGGTCTCTCACCGACACGCTCTGAAGCACTTTTTTCTGTCCAAGTATCATCGGCAGCGCCCCAAACAAACGACGCAAAGGTTGGTCGAACCTGGCAGGCTTTTTGCCGATCATGATCAGTCGAAAAACCCGGTAGTACAATATGGAGCCGGCCGCGCTAAACGTTCCGACGGCGAAGAAATACACTGCTAGCCAGATGGGTATGACACCGAACAGATTCTCAGGGGGAACCATCGCGTCCTCCTACGTATTTTTGGCTACGAAATCTGGTGGAGTGTAGCACAGCGCATGGGTCACGACTACAATCTGATATGTTCGGCGTCCGAGGGGATCAGGCTCGGTACACCACGAGGATCGCCGCGCCGATTGCCAGCCAGAGAACGATGGAAATAATCAGAGGCACGTCACTGATAACGATGTCTTCAGGGTTCTCGCCCAGGTTGCGGGTGTGGACCAGGTACATATAGCGAAACAGGCCGTATGTCACGAAGGGGATGGTCAGCATCATCGACCGATTGTCAGGAAGGTTGGGGGCGGTAAACGTGTAGAGCGAGTAGCTGATGAGGGCAGAGGTTGCGACGATGGCCGTCAACTGGTCGAGGAACGCAAGCGTGTATTTCCCCAGGATGTCCCGCTGTTGGGACGCCGAGTCCCCTGCGGACGCAAGCTCGCTCCTGCGCTTGGAGAGCGCTATGAACAGCGCTCCCAACCCAGTGCAGAGGTAAAGCCACGGGGAGATGGGAACTTGGAGGGCCGCAGCGCCTGCGACGACCCGAAGGACGAATCCCGTTCCGATGGCGAACACGTCCAACAAAACCACAGATTTCAATACGAGGGAATAGGCGATCATCGTGGCCGCATATCCCAGCGTCACCGCACCGAACAGCGGTTCCAGGACGAACGCGCCGCCTAGCGCCAATGCGCTTAGGACTGCCGCCGAAGTGAACGCGAGCTTTGTTCCCAGTCTGCCTGATGCAATCGGCCTGTGCCTTTTGCGAGGGTGCGCCCGATCTCGATCCGCGTCGGCGAGGTCATTGAAGATATATGTGGCCCCGCTGAGGACCGAGAACGCCAGGAAAGCCGCACCGCTTTTGCTGATAAACTCTACGCCTTGAGACACGTCGTCGAGGTCCCAGGCCTCGTTTATCGTGAAGAACAACGGCAAGAAGACCATCAGATTCTTGATCCATTGCTTGGGACGCATGGTCTGGAGCAGCGCCAGGCCAACATTTGACTGCGAATCGGAGCCAGTGTTCTGAATCGAATCATCCATGATTCGATGATATGGGGGAGCGAGAGCCAGCGTCAATCAAAATTGCGCTGTCAGTTTGAGGCTATCTAACCGAAGCATGTCCGAGATTTGACGGGTTGCTTCGATCAGCTACGTGGCTTTTGGGGTTTGACCAGCGGTCTGTGGTCAGCAGCAGCGGTTCCCATTTGCATCACTGTTGACACGCGCGAAATTCCTCCGGTAGAATTTGAATTAGCAGTCTCGTCTATCGACTGCTAAAATACTGGAATCAACATCAAATAATCAAATAACCTAAGAGGAGGTCTCGATAATATGGCGACAGACACAAAGGTCTCGTTCAAGCCATTGGGCAACCGTGTGGTGGTCTCGCCGTCGGAAGGCGACGAACAGGTAAGCGCGGGCGGAATCTACATTCCCGACACAGCCAAAGAAAAGCCCCAAGAAGGTGAGGTCGTGGCGGTTGGCCCAGGCAGGCTGTCAGATGATGGCAACCGGGTTCCGATGGACGTGGAAGTCGGCGACACAGTAGTTTACTCCAAGTACTCTGGCACAGAGTATAAAGAAGGCGAAGTGGAGTACCTGGTGCTCCGCGAGGACGATATTCTTTTCAAGAAGTAATCGAAGTTGCTGATCACACAGCAAGGAGGACTAAATGGCAAAACAGCTAACTTTTAGCGAGGAAGCCAGGGCCGGCATGAAGCGGGGCATCGACACTATGGCCTCCACAGTTGGCGTAACCCTGGGTCCACTGGGCCGAAACGTCGTTCTGGACAAGAAGTTCGGGCCTCCCCAGGTCTGTTCCGACGGCGTGACCATCGCCAAGGAAATCGAACTAGAAGACCCGTTCGAGAACATGGGCGCTCAGCTTCTGAAAGAAGCCGCCAGCAAGACAAATGACGTGGCCGGTGACGGCACCACCACCGCGACAGTGCTGGCCCAGGCCATCATTCATGAAGGATTCAAGAACATCGCTGCCGGCGCCAACCCAATGGCCCTCAAGCGCGGTATCGAGAAGGGCGTTGTGGCTCTGCGAGGCGCTGTTGAGGCCATGGCCACCCCCGTTGAGGGCCGAACTCAGATCGCCCAGGTCGCTTCACTCTCCGCTCACGACGAAGAGATGGGTGACCTCATTGCCGACGTCATGGAGAAGGTAGGCAAGGACGGCGTCATCACGGTCGAAGAGTCCAAGGGCCTATCCTACGAGCAGGAATTCGTAGAGGGCATGCAGATCGACCGGGGCTACATCTCTCCCTACTTCATCACGGACCAGGAGAGGATGGAGTCCACTATCGACGACCCGTACATCCTCATAACTGACAAGAAAATCTCTGCTGTTTCCGATGTGCTGCCCGCGCTGGAGAAGATTCTCCAGGTCGGCAAGAACGTCGTGATCGTGGCCGAGGACATCGAGGGCGAAGCGCTGGCGACACTGGTTGTCAACAAGCTTCGAGGGACCCTCAGCTGCCTCGCAGTCAAAGCCCCTGGCTTTGGCGACCGCCGAAAGGCGATGCTTGAGGACATGGCCATTCTGACCGGCGGCCAGGTTATCAGCGAAGAGGTGGGCCGCAAGCTGGAGTCAGTGACGGTCGAAGACCTGGGCCGCGCTCGCCGAATCGTCTCAACCAAGGAAGAGACCACATTCGTGGACGGCGCAGGCTCCGAGGACGCCATCCAGGGCCGGATCAACCAGATCAAGGCTCAGGTTGACGAGACCACATCCGACTTCGACCGCGAGAAGTTGCAAGAACGTCTTGCCAAGCTCTCCGGCGGCGTCGCCATCATCAAGGTCGGCGCGGCCACCGAGGTCGAGCTAAAAGAGAAGAAGAACCGCGTCGAGGACGCTCTGTCCGCAACGCGGGCGGCTGTTGAAGAGGGAATTGTTCCGGGCGGCGGACTCGCCGTAATCCGGGCGCGAGCGGCCATGGATAGCCTCGACCTCACCGGCGACGAAGCCACGGGCGCGGCAGTTCTGTCCAAATCTCTTGAGTCTCCAATCAAGCTGATCTCCGAGAACACAGGCGTGTCCGGAGAGGTCATACTGAACCAGAGCCTTGAAAGCGAAGGCGACTGGGGATACGACGCCGAAGCCGGCGAGTTCTGTCACTTGCTAGAGCGTGGCATCATGGACCCGACCAAGGTTACACGAGCGGCCATTGAGAACGCCGCCAGCGTCGCCGCGATGGTTCTGACCACCGAGGCGTTGATAACCGACGTTCCTGCCCCAGAGGGAGCAGCCGGCGCGCCGCCCATGCCCCCGATGGACTACTAGGTCCGACGGAAACTCAGCCAAGGCTAGTCTGACCTGAAGAACCGGAGCCTCGAATTTCGAGGCTCCGGTTGCCCCAAACTTGACATCGCAGAATCCCACAATGTACGATTCTGCATGCCGAGAACAACTGAATATAGAAACTCTTATCAAGAGTGGCGGAGGGTTCGGCCCTTTGAAACCCGGCAACCGGTTGGGATGCCAGCGGCAGTCCCGATACGGTGCCAATTCCGACGGACATCTAATGTCCGAGAGATGAGAGTGATGTTCCCACAATTGGACTTCTCTCGTCTTACGTTGAGAAGTTTTTTGTTTGCCCAAAAGGCCGAGCGCCCATTCGCCGCATATGCAGCAGGAGGGCAACGTGGCCTTGTACGGCGCCGACGAATTTAGCCCCATCATCTGGACGGGCAGCAGTGTTCGACTGATGGACCAGACACGTCTTCCGATGGAAGAATTGTGGTTCGAGACCTCCGATTACCGGGAGATCGTCGGGGCAATTCGCGACATGATGGTACGGGGAGCTCCCGCCATCGGCATCGCTGGAGCCTACGGCCTCGCCCTGGCCGCAATGGAGCTTTCCCGAACCGCCAACGGCGGATTTTCCGATGAACTCGGCAAGGCAGGCATCGAGATAAAAAACGCCCGCCCCACAGGCGCCAACCTGGCGTGGGCTGTCGACAGGCTGCTCTGTGTTTCTCGAAGCGCTCAGTCAGTGGAGGAGGTCGTCTCAGATCTGACCGCCGAGGCTGTCAAGATTCACAAAGAGGATTCTGCCTTCAACCACGAAATCGGCAAGTATGGCGCCAGCCTCATTCCGTGGGGCAGTCAGGTTCTGACTCACTGCAACGCGGGGGCGCTGGCGACCGGGGGTTACGGGACCGCTCTGGGTGTCATCAGGACCGCATGGAGTGACAACCGCATCGAAAGAGTATTCGCCACCGAGACAAGGCCTCTGCTGCAAGGGGCGAGATTGACCGCCTGGGAGCTGGTCCAGTCAGGAATTCCCGCCACTCTGGTGTCGGATTCATCGGTCGGTCAGTTGTTGAGGAAGGGGATGGTTCAGGCAGTGTTCGTCGGAGCCGATAGAATAACCGCGAATGGAGACGTGGCAAATAAGATCGGAACCTACCCGCTGGCAGTGATGGCGAAGGAGACGGGGGTGCCTTTCTACGTCGCCGCGCCGACCAGCACGCTCGACCTTTCGCTGTCCACAGGGGACGAGATACCTATAGAGGAGCGTGACGCAAGCGAGGTTCTGGAATTTGCTGGAAAGCGCACCGCCGCCATCGGCGTGGACGCGTTGAACTTTGCCTTCGATGTCACGCCAAACAGGTACGTCAACGCTATTATCACGGAAAAAGGGATTGTGAGAAGCCCGTATCGTCGGACCCTCAGCGCCCTGTTGGAGGCGGAGGTTGCCTGACCCCAAGATCGCGTTCATCGGCGGCTCAGGCCTCTACGATATAGATGGCATGGAGAACCGCCAGGAGCTCACAGTTGAAACGCCATTCGGCGATCCCAGCGATGCGGTTGTGGTGGGCGAGATCAATGGTGTCGAGGCCGCATTCCTGCCCCGACACGGGCGGGGACACAGGTTCTCTCCGTCGGAGATTCCTGTAAAGGCAAACATTTACGCCCTCAAGTCTCTTGGAGTCGAGCGCGTAGTGTCCGTGAGCGCGGTCGGAAGCCTGAAAGAACATATCAAACCGTTGGACCTCGTAGTGCCTGACCAGATTATCGACCGCACCAGGCGCCGTTCCGACACCTTCTTCGGCGATGGCATTGTCGCCCACGTTGGGTTCGCAGACCCTTTCTGCAACGAACTTCGTCGCATCGCCTTTGAGAGCGCGTCGCTCGAAGACGTCGACTGTCATGACGGGGGAACGTATTTGGTAATCGAAGGGCCGCAGTTCTCGACAAGGGCAGAGTCGGCGGTGTATCGGTCGTGGGGGGCGAATGTTATCGGTATGACAGCATTGCCAGAGGCCAAACTGGCCCGCGAAGCGGAGCTATGCTACACGACCCTGGCCTTCGTGACCGATTACGACGTATGGCACGACACCGAGGAAGAGGTGACGGTGGAGATGGTGATTCAAAACCTGACCCACAACGTCGCCACCGCTCAGGGCATCATCAGGCGGATGCTGGCTGAGATTCCAGATAACAGAACATGCGGCTGTGAATCTGCGCTGAAAAATGCCGTGATCACGAGCCGAGAATTGATCACAAAGGACGCCCAGAACAGATTGGGTATTCTCGTTAACAAATATTTGAACGCTTAGGTTCAGAGGAGAGGCAAATGCCAAGACAAGTATCAGGTGAGCCGTATTACCGACTAACGCTGGATGAGGCTGGAGAGATGTACGGCGGCGACGATGTGGTGATAGTCGACGTTCGGCGCATGGACGAGTACCTGGAGGGTCACGTAAAAGACGCCATTTTCATCACTGTTGACGACATTCTGGCGCGCATCGACGAACTGCCGGAGGACAAAAAGTTGCTGTTCATCTGCGCGGCAGGCGTGAGAAGCGGACTTGCGTGCGAGATGGCGGCGGCGATGGGCCTAGACTCCGAAAGGCTGTTTAATATCGAGGATGGCACTGGCCCCTGGATCGAGAAAGGTCTGCCCTCCAGCACGGGGATGGACGCCTAGCTGAGAAGTGCGCTCCTGATCTTAAATCTGGATGGAACGCTGTTTCAGACAGAATCGGCGACGGTTCCAGCTGTGCAGGACACATTTCGGGACGCCGGATTGGAAGTTTCGAGCACAGAGTTGATTCTGGACTTCATCGGCTCGCCGATGTCAGAGCTTGCCAGATGGGTTCAGAACGTGTGAGGGGATCGTGACGCTGATGAATTGATGCGGCTGATTGACGCCAAAGAGATGGCGTTGTCGAAATCAAAAGGCCAACTGTTTCCAAAGGTCATCGATGTTCTGGAAAGTCTCCACAGAGATTACGAAGCTTTGGCCACCTGCACTAACGGTGAGCCAGAGCACGCAGGCACGATTATCGACTCCCAGGGAATCCGGCATTTCTTCGATGTGGTCAGATGCAGGGCCAACGAGCTGGACAACAAACCAGCGATGGTGGCCGAGATTATTGGAAACCTCGGCCTGACTGAGGGCGTGGTCACCGGCGACAGGCGGAAAGACGCGGAAGCTGCGAAGCGCAACTCGCTCCGGGCAATGCGCGCTGGCTATGGCTATGGCTCGGAAGATGAATTGAAGGACGCTGACGCGGTGGCGCATGCCGCTAGCGAGATGCCAGACTTAATCACCCAGGTATTGGACAGTTAGAACTAACGTGAAAAAAGGATGAACGACACAAGATGACATTATTGGTTGTAGGCTCGGTTGCATACGACTCGGTGCAGACACCCCAGGGCGCGCGGGAAGACGCCCTTGGAGGCTCTGCCACATATTTTTCCATTGCTTCCAGTTACTTCTCTCCGGTGAGTTTGGTCGCCATAGTCGGCGAAGATTTCCAACCGGAGCATATCGCGCTTTTGGAGAAACACGACGTCGACGTCAGCGGCCTGGAGCGTGTTGACGGCGATACCTTCCGATGGTCGGGAGTCTATTCAACCGAGGACGTCAACCAACGCGAAACTCTCGACACACAACTGAATGTTTTCGCAGACTTCAAACCAAATCTGTCGGAACAACACAGGAACGCCGACTTCCTGTTTCTCGCGAACATCGACCCGGAGTTGCAACTTGAGGTGCTGGGTCAGATGAACCAGCGACCAAAGCTTGTGGCCTTAGACTCCATGAACTTTTGGATTGACGGTAAGAAGAACGAGCTGGACAAGATTGTTGAAGCTGTGGATATGGTCTTCATGGACGAAGGCGAGGCTCGGACCTATGCTAACGAGCCGAATCTTCGAAGAGCCGCCGCCCGAATTCATGAAGTCGGGCCAAGCACAGTAATCATCAAGCGGGGCGAGCATGGAGTCTTGATCTCCAACGAAGGCAATTTGTTTTCGGCTCCGGCATTCCCATTGGACCGGGTTGTTGATCCCACTGGAGCGGGCGATACATTCGCGGGCGGGTTCGTAGGGCTGATCTCCGCAACCGGCGATCTGTCGGAGGCTGGAATTCGGCGTGCGGCGGTGCTGGGTTCTGTCATGGGCTCCTTCACGGTGGAGGACTTCAGCGCTGACAGGCTGGCGACGCTCACTCACGAACAGGTCGTTGAGCGATTCAGTGAATTTGAGCGCCTAACACAGTTTACAGGACTTGATAAATCAAACTCGCTCCCCTGGAGAGCATAAAATTTACGCGACTCAGACCGATTTATTGGCTCGGTCGCGACATCGGATAATTTAGGAGGAAAAGTTGGCGACAAGAAACGAACAAGGCCATGTGGCAGACCTGTCACTGGCGGCGGAAGGAGTCCGCAGGATCGAGTGGGCGGCTCGCGAGATGCCGGTAGTGCGGCAGATTCGCGAACGATTCGCCAGTGAAAAACCCCTCAGCGAACTTCGGATTTCTGCATGCCTGCATGTGACCACCGAGACCGCGAACCTCATGCTGACTCTGAGAGACGGCGGCGCTCAGGTTGCCCTCTGCGCCAGCAACCCTCTCAGCACGCAGGACGAGACAGCCGCCGCGCTGGTAGCCGAGTATGGGATTCCGACCTTCGCTGTTAATGGCGAAGACACCGAATCTTACTACCAGAATCTACAGTCGGCTCTTAACACCAAGCCAAACCTGACGATGGACGACGGCGCAGACCTGGTGGCGCTTGCCCATACCGACAGGACAGACGTGCTTGAGGATATTGTCGGCGGCACCGAAGAGACGACCACTGGCGTAATCAGGCTCAAAAGCCTCGCGGCGGAGGGCAAGCTCAAGTACCCGATCGTTGCGGTGAACGACGCAGACACCAAGCACTTCTTCGACAATCGCTATGGCACCGGCCAGAGCACTCTCGACGGCATAACCAGGGCCACAAATGTGCTGTGGGCAGGCAAAAACGTGGTCATCGCAGGTTACGGATGGTGCGGCAAAGGCGTCGCCCTGAGGGCAAGAGGCATGGGCGGCCATACGATTGTGACCGAGGTTGATCCGATCCGCGCCCTGGAGGCTGTCATGGACGGCCACAACGTGATGACGATGACTGAAGCCGCCGAGATTGGTGACATCTTCATCACGGTCACAGGCGGGAAGAATGCTATTGGCAAATCGCATCTAGAAGTAATGAAGAGCGGCGCTCTAGTCGCCAACAGCGGCCACTTCAACGTCGAAATCGACATCGAGGCAATGGAAGAACTGGCTGACAGCAAATCCTCTGTCCGGCCATTCGTGGACCAGTACCTCATGGGCGACGGGCGGAAAATAAACCTGCTGGGCGAGGGTCGGCTGATAAATCTGGCCGCCGCAGAAGGTCACCCTTCGGCAGTGATGGACATGAGCTTCGCAAATCAAGCTCTGACTGCCGAGTATATGGCCCAAACGGCTCACACTCTGACGCCTGAAGTCTATACAGTTCCCAGGGACATTGACGAGGAAGTCGGCAAGCTCAAGCTGGCCTCGATGGGAGTCAACATCGACACGCTGACTGCTGAACAAGAAAAGTATCTCTCCAGTTGGGACGTGGGAACATAGCTGAAGAACATGCGCTCACCGAGTATCCCAACTGTTTCGGGTGCGGACAGGACAATCCTATCGATCTGAGGGAAACCTTTGGCTAGAGGGCGACCGACCGCGAGCTAGTTTCACTCCGCAAGAGGTCCACCAGGGCTGGCCCGGAACGGTCCACGGCGGGATCATCACGGCTCTGCTGCACGAGATCATGGAAAACCTGATGTACAAGTAGGGAACGATAACGATGATGAGAGGCATGGAGTCCAAACTTGGGTCTCCTGCCTCCGTCGTCAAGAATTTGCTGGCCGAATCGTGGCTGGAGGAGAGATCAGGGCGCGAATTATCCGTCCACAGCGAATTGACGGATGAAGATGGTAAGGTGTTTGCTCAGGGGTCGGCATCGCTGGTTGTCCTGAGTCAAGAGCAAATTGACCAAATGGGCGTAGGCGCATGATCTATGCTCATTGGATAAAACCAATCATAAAAGAGCGCGCCCGACCGGCAGGTCAGGCAATCAATGACGACAGGGCCGCTCTGTCACAGGAGGAATAACTATGGCGAATACTTTCATCGACTCACCGTCGTTTCTGTTCACATCAGAATCGGTGACGGAGGGACATCCCGACAAGCTCTGCGACCAGATATCCGACGCTGTTCTGGACGCGATTCTGGCAGAAGACCCGATGGGCCGCGTGGCCTGCGAGACGGCGACCACCACCGGACTTGTGATGGTCATGGGCGAGATCACGACGTCGACATACGTCGATATCGCCAACATCGTTCGGCGCACCATCCGAGACGCCGGCTACATCGACTCCAGCTACGGTTTCGATCATCAGTCATGCGGAGTCGCAATATCGATCCACGGTCAGTCTCAGGATATTTCCTCCGGAGTGACCCACTCGGTTGAAACCAGAGGCGAAGTCGGCAACACTGAAGTCGAATCTCTGGGCGCAGGCGATCAGGGAATGATGGTCGGCTATGCGTGCAACGAGACTCCAGAGCTTATGCCTTTGCCCATGGCGCTGTCTCATCGACTGTGCCAACGGCTGGCAGAGGTTCGGAAAGATAATTATCTAACCTACCTCCGGCCCGACGGCAAGTCTCAGGTCACCATCGAGTATGAATACGGCGTTCCAAAGCGCGCGCATACCGTGGTAATCAGCGCCCAGCACAACCCAGAGGTCAGCCAGGACGTGATTGAGCGTGACATGATCGAAGATGTGATCCGGCACGTAATTCCTGCCGATCTTTTGGACAGCGAGACAAAGTTCTGGGTGAACCCGTCTGGCAGGTTCGTGATCGGAGGCCCGGTGGGCGACGCTGGACTTACAGGACGCAAGATTCTCGTTGACACCTACGGCGGAATGGCCCGCCACGGCGGCGGAGCGTTTTCTGGGAAAGACCCGACAAAGGTTGACCGCTCAGGAGCATACGCCGCCCGCTGGGTTGCCAAGAACCTGGTGGCCGCAGGAGTCGCCGACAGGCTGGAGATTCAGGTCTCCTATGCCATTGGAATCGCCTCGCCCATCAACGTATCGGCGGAAACCTTCGGGACGAACCGCGTGTCCGACGAGTTGATCGGCGAGTTGATAGACAAGCATTTCGACCTTCGTCCCGGCGCGATCATCCGTGACCTGGACCTTCGCAGGCCTATCTACAAACAGACGGCGGCTTACGGACACTTTGGCCGCCCTGATTTGGACCTGCCGTGGGAGAACACCGATAGAGCCGTCGCTATTCGACGCGACGCTTTTGGGAAGGACGCAGACGGCGGCAACCCAGCAGACGCCTAAAACCAGAGGCATCGAATTTCAGGAGTTGTGACCGTGCCCATCAAGTTTGGCACCGATGGTTGGCGGGCGATTATCGCCGAAGACTTCACCTTCGAGAACGTGCGAATTTGCGCGCAAGGGACCGCTGATCTGATAAATGCGGGCAACCAACCTGCGCGGGGGATCGTCATCGGATACGACACCCGTTTCCTGTCGGAGGAATTCGCACGCGCTGTCGCAGAGGTAATGACGGCCAATGGCATCCCGACGATGCTGTGCGACAGGCCGGCTCCAACGCCGACTGTCAGCTACGATCTGGTCAGCCGCGATGCTGGAGCAGGAGTGATAATCACTGCCAGCCACAATCCTGCAAATTACAATGGGTTTAAGTACAAACCTGACTACGGTGGCAGCGCGTCGCCAGAGATTGTGGAGCAGTTGGAATCGCGCATCGCCGTCGTCGAACAGCGTGGCGTCGTGAACCGGATGCCTCTCCACGATGCCGAGCGTCAGGGTCTGCTGGAGATATTCGACCCGCAGCCGGAGTATCTGGCCCATCTTGCTACGATTGTGGACGTCCAGGCCATCAGAAACGCCGGTTTGAACGTGGTTGTGGACTCAATGTATGGATCGGGCGCGGGCTACTTGAAAAAGCTGCTGGAGGGCGGCACAACCCACATCATCGAGATTCATGGGGAAAGAAATCCTGCATTCCCAGGTATGGCTCAACCTGAACCCATTGCCCACAACCTCACGGAACTCATTGAGGCCGTACAGGACCATAACGCCGACGTTGGGCTTGCCCTGGATGGCGACGCTGACCGACTTGGCATGGTGGACGAAAGCGGGAATTTCGTGACGACGCTCCAGACCTTCGCTCTGTTGTGCTACCACCTGCTGGAGAATCTCGGCCAGCGGGGGCCACTCGTTCGCTCGATCACCATGACTAGCATGATTGATCGGTTGGCAGAGCTTTACGACGTGCCGATATTCGACACGCCTGTGGGGTTCAAATTCCTGGGGCCGGTCCTGATGGCCGAGGAAGCCATCGCCGCTGGCGAAGAGAGCGGAGGCTACGCCTTCCGAGGCAACGTCCCGGAGCGGGACGGCATTCTGTCAGGACTGCTCATGCTGGACATGATTGTTAAAACCCAGATGGAGCCCTCTGACCTTCTCGACGAGCTCGTCGAGAAGGTCGGCCCGCACTTCTATGACCGATGGGACGTGAGCTTCGATCCGAGCCAACGCGACGCCATCGAGCAGAGCGTGAGAGCGTCCTTTCCGTCAACACTGGCCGGGAAGACCGTCGTGCAGGTCGACGAGCGAGACGGCATTAGATTCGTCTTGGAGTCAGGCCATTGGTCGCTGATTAGATTCTCTGGCACCGAGCCGCTTCTACGCATATATGCCGAGGGCGAATCGCCAGCCGAGGTTGCGGCGCTACTGGGCGAGGCTCGCGCGATGACCGGACTCTAGCCAGCGACAGGCATCAGCGACACTTCGAGCCGGCGGCGCTTCGGGCCGTCGAATTCGATCAACACGACTTTTTGGAACTCTCACAGGGCCAGAGTTCCTGAGGGGATCGGCACAACGAGAGACGCCCCGATTGTCGCGCTGAGTATGTGGGCAAGGACGTGCTGGGATGGTTGTTGGTTGTACTCTAACACCGGAGTCAGTCGGTTGAATGCGTCCAGCATGTCTACAGTGACTCCCGGCTCTTGAGCCGCTAGAGTGAGCGCGGCGTTGGTGTGCTAAATGAATAGGTGACACAAGCCCTGACCCTCTCACGATCTGCGTTATCTGCTCGGTGATGTCAACAATCTCTTGTTGGCGATCGGTTTTTATATTCAGAGTGGACATCTCACTCCAGTATTGGGGCCATATGGGTCAGTTTGGTGTCAGAGATTGACGATATGGTTTGTGCCTGACGACCTATGCTTCACAGAACACACGGTTACCGCAACGTCGCGTTTCGGTGTTGTTAAAGTGGAATTTGGGACATTGTTCTTCAATCCGTGATTCGGCAACCTGCTGTTTCAGATGGTCGTGATTGCCTTGAGCCTGAATGCCAAACCGCGTGTATAATCGGGTTACACGAATCACGCCAACTGGAGGGCGATATGACAACCGCCACCACGATACCGATGCTGGAAGACAAGCAATTGCTCCTGATACTAGATGGTCATGCGCTGGTCCATCGCGCCTGGCATGCGATCCGCGAGCCCCTCAACGTCCGTAGCACCGGAGAAGAGGTGCGCGCCGTGTTCGGGTTCCTTAATTCGTTTATAAAGACGATTTCCGACAGGAAGCCGACCCACATCGTCATAACTTTCGACCTTCCGAAACCGACATTCCGGCACCTCAAGTTCAAGGATTACAAGGCTCACCGTCCCCCGACTCCGCCAGAGCTTAGAGGCCAGTTTGCGCGAATTCGACAGCTAATGGAGGCATTCGGAGTCCCTATTTTTGAGCAAGAAGGCTTCGAGGCCGACGATTTGATTGGGACACTCTGCCGTCAGGCGGAAGAGCAGGAGATCGACACAATTGTCCTCACCGGAGACACTGATACATTGCAACTCGTCTCGCCCCACGTTCGGGTGCTTTTGAGCTTCGCCGTGCAGAAGCGGACTCTCTACGACGATGGCGCGGTGCGAGAGCGATACGGCGGCCTGGGACCGGAGTCGATAGCCGAAATCAAGGCTCTTGAGGGGGACAGCTCGGATAATATCCCTGGTGTCCCAGGCATAGGCAGAAAGACGGCGATTAAGCTGCTGGCTGAGTTCGGCAGTCTGGACGGGATATACGAAAACCTGGAGGATGTCACCCCGCCCAGGGCCAAGAAAAGCCTCACCGAAAACCGAGAAATCGCCGAGCGAGCGCTGTTCCTCACAACAATTCTCCGCGACGTGCCGGTCACTCTCGACATCGACGCCAGCGAGTTCTGGACGTTCGACAGGTCAAAGGTCGTGGACTTCCTAAAAGAACTGGAATTCTTCAGCATGGTGTCCCGTATCCCGACGAACCGTCAGGATGGACAGCTAGCAATGGAAGTTGAGGAACCCGATTTCGAGTCTGCGCCGGTTGATTACAAGATTGTAGACACCGAGGAAGCCCTGGAGGAATTGGCTGTCGAGCTTGCCAAACCCCAGGGGTTCTCATTTGACACCGAGACTGACTCAGTCAATCCAATGGTGGCGCAACTCGTTGGACTGTCGTTCTCCAACAGCCCTCAGAAGGCGTGGTACGTGCCTGTTGGTCACAATGAAGGCAAGCAGTTGCCTATGGCGCAGGTGCTGGAGCGTCTTGGTCCGATTCTCACAGACCCAGATATCCCTAAAGTCGCCCATAACGCAAATTACGACATCATGGTTCTGGAGAACCAGGGCGTGTCTCTCCAGGGCCTGGAATTGGACACGATGCTGGCCGCCCACGCCAGCGGCAGGAAGGCCGTCGGCCTCAAGGCTCTGGCTCTGGATTTGTTTCACGAGGAGATGATGCCCATAACCGATCTTATCGGCAAGGGCCGAAAACAGATCACGATGGCCGAGGTGGAGATCGAAAAAGCTGCTCCCTACGCCGCCGCTGACGCAGATTTCACCGAGCGTTTAAGAGGAGAGCTATCCAGGGAACTGGAAGAGCGAGACCTGCGTGGCTTGATGGATGACGTCGAGACTCCGCTGGTGCAGGTGCTTGTCAGAATGCAGCGTGATGGCGTTGATCTGGACGTTGACCTCCTCAAGAAAATGTCCGTGGACCTGTCAGGCCAGCTGGCTGACATTCAGAACAATATGTACGCCACGGTCGGGCACGAATTTAACCTGAACTCATCTCAACAGTTGGGCGACGTGTTGTTCAACGAACTCCATCTGCCGCCTACCAAGCGCATAAAAACCGGACACTCCACGGACGCCGCCTCACTGGACGGCCTCAAGGTTTTTTTGGACAGCGGCAAGGCCGAGGGAGTTGACCCCAAGTCATACGAGGTTTTGGACTCGATACTAGAGTACCGTCAGCTATCTAAGATCAAATCCACTTACGTGGATGCCCTGCCGGGGCTGGTTAACACTGACACGGGCAGGATTCACACCAAGTACAACCAGGTGGGCTCGGCGACAGGTCGGGTGTCCAGCAACGACCCCAACGTGCAGAACATCCCTGTGAGAACCGAGCTTGGACGTCAGGTGCGTAAGGCGTTCGTCGCTGAGGGAGCGCCGGATTGGTCCCTTCTGGCGGCGGACTACTCGCAGATCGAGCTTCGGGTTCTAGCCCACCTCTCCGAAGACCCGGCACTGATTGAGGCGTTTCACCGAGGCGAGGACGTCCATAGCTCGACATCAGCAATGGTCTACGACGTTCCCATCGACGAGGTCACAGCCGACCAACGGCGGTTCGCGAAAATCCTGAATTTTGGAGTGCTGTACGGCCTGACCGCCTTCGGAATCTCTCGTCAGACAGACCTGACGCCCGACCAGGGCCAGAGGTTCATCGACTTGTATTTCGAGAAGTACCCCCACATCCGTAAATACACGGACGAGACCAAGGAGAGATGCCGCGCCCTGGGTTATGTGGAGACGGTCCTGGGCCGTCGCAGGTACCTGCCAGACATCACATCTCGGAACTTTAACGTTCGAGCCGGAGCGGAGAGGGCCGCCATCAATATGCCAATCCAGGGCACTGCGGCAGACATCATCAAGATCGCGATGATCCGAATTATGGACCGCATGGACGATCTCGGAATGCGCTCGAAGATGATCCTTCAGGTCCACGACGAGCTGATATTCGAGGTGCCGACCGATGAGATGTCCCAGATGCAAGAGATAGTCATGGAGCTTATGCCTTCGGCTCTGTCGATGAACGTGCCGCTGGGCGTGGAGCTTAAATCCGGCTACACCTGGGGGGATATGGATTAAGTGGAAGTGCGGCCGTAAGTAATAGTGGGCTACCAACCCGTTCGCACAAAACGCGCTATCATGTGATAGAACGAGCCGTAAGTGTTGACGGCGGAAGCTCAACCACCGTATCATTTTCTCAGAGCGGGAGTAGCTCAGTGGTAGAGCCCCTGCCTTCCAAGCAGGCTGTCGCGAGTTCAAATCTCGTCTCCCGCTCCAACCTTCCACGCCTACATCGCCCAATTGATGCGTTCACACCACCGTCCTATTAACTCGTTTGACTGCAATTTGACTGCAACCGCGTCTCATAATTA
>DCAW01000100.1:0-128 GCA_002313895.1 Dehalococcoidia bacterium UBA1123 | reverse complement strand
AATCTCGTCTCCCGCTCCAACCTTTTTCATGTTGTCCTTGTTTCATTGCGTTCTTTAGGCTTGCAATAAGACGCTGTCCAACTAAGACGATGAACGACACGTAAATGTCGCAATAATGATCGAGTCTG
>DCAW01000066.1:27949-28789 GCA_002313895.1 Dehalococcoidia bacterium UBA1123 | reverse complement strand
CGACAACGAACGCCATCAAAACCACAAGCCAGGGCAATCCGATCATCACGGGGAGGTCCAGACCGCCACTGACGCCGTTAGGCATCCGATCCTTGAAATTGTTGTAATCGGCTCGCTGTAAGAGAAACAGGATAAGAGCAGCGGGCGCATTGATAATTATTGCCGTCACGACAACGTAGCCCCTGTCAACATACGCGAGGCATGCCAGGGCTCCGATGAAGACGACGCTGGATATCACTATCGTGGGCCACATCAATCGGGGTCTGCCCAATCGGTGGTAGTTCAGTCCGGCCACGATCCCAGCGGCGCCAAGCCCAACAGAATTGCTTGCGGCCAGAACCATTGGGGGTTCCAGGGCGCTTTGCCGTCCCACTCTTCGGATTCCCTGGTGGTGGACATTGTTGTCATATCATTTGTGGATATTCGTCACATCAATAAAATAATGACAATCTGTATGCCTGATGGTGAGTGATTGAATCGGCGATTCGTCAACCCAAGTTTTGAGCCGACATCACCTCATAATCAACCCAGCCGCATTGACATATTTTAGTGGGCGAAGATTGCCCGGCGCCTACTCAATCGCGTAAAGAGTCCCATTGTCCGAGGCGACGTATAGCATACCGTTGCCAACCACAGGCGTGGATGAAATGCGACCGTCAACCTGGAATTTCCAGATGCCTTCACCCGTGAGGGCGTTCACGCCATATATGACGCCGTTCACATCTCCCACGTAAAGCGTCTGGCCCGCGACCGATGGGGATTCTTTCAAAACGGCGTCTGCCTTAAACTTCCATACCAATTGGCCGTCGGAACGGTCCAAAGCGTAAACCGCGCCCGACT
>DCAW01000066.1:23960-27557 GCA_002313895.1 Dehalococcoidia bacterium UBA1123 | reverse complement strand
CGCCACACAAACCCCTTCGGAGGCGGCAAAGTGCCCACCAGTTGCCACACGAATAACTGTGTCCGCACCCATCGCGCCGTCAATTCAAACGGCAACTCGCGCTTGGTCCAGTCTACCGCCATCAACATACCTCGGCTGTCGGCAACATAAGCCAATTCATCATCCAGGGCAGGCGATCCTCTCGCATCGGCGGTCAGCATCCCAAGTCGGTGTTTTCCGGTGTCAGCATCCACGATGTACATATGTCTATCTTGGGAGTTGATAGCAACCACTTCTTCACGCACGGCGGGATCAGATAGAATTCTGCCATCGGTTTCATAGCTCCAGCGTTTCTTTCCTGTCTGAGCATCTAGCGCGTAGAGCTTGTTGTTGCTGGACCCGATGTAGACTACCCCTTGATAAACCGATGGGGAGGAGTAAACCAGGTCTCCGGTGGAGAATTCCCACCGAGTCGTCCCGTCCGCCTTGGACAGGGCCAACAGTCTCCCATCTTTAAGGCCGACGAACACAAGGTCGCCAGCGACAGCTGGAGACGAGTCCACCGGGCCGGTGACCTGGCGCTCCCACAATATATCTCCAGTGTCGCCCTTCAATGCCACGACCCGCTTGTCGCCCGTGCTCAGATACACTATCCCTTGAACCACCGCCGGAGACGACAGGATTGGGGCTTCGGTTTGAAACTGCCATTTCACCCGCCCTTCAGGGAGAGGGACGGCGTCCGAGACAAAACCTGCGTGGGTCGGACTTCGCTGAGTCATGGGCCAGTCGCCCGTGATGGGGTTGGCGCTGATAACTGAGACCGGCGAGATCAAACGATTGGCGCCTCCCAGCGTCTGCCAACCTATCCAGCCGAACACAACAACCAGAACCACCGCAACCGTGCCCCAGCGAACAATTCGCCGTCTCCGATCCGCAGATCGGCGTTTCAGCATTATGTCATCGGCTTCTTCGCTGGTAACCTGGTGGCCTCGTCCAAGGCCTGATCTGCAACCCTCACAGTACGTGGCATCGAGAGCATTCTGACGCCCGCAAGCGGGGCACATCAAAATCATATTCATGTATCCAATTTTACCATCACGAAGTCCTCGTTGTGTAGGGAAATAATCGAAGCGGCAATTGCGTCAGATGCTCGCTCTGTTGCAGCAATAACACGCAGCTCACGGAAAAGATTTAATGCTGATTGGATTCCGATCCAATCAGCATGGGGATTGAACGCGACTCCACGCCACGGCCCACATATTGGGCAACCGTTGACCAGAACAGGCGATGATAATATCATCCAACGCGCATCAACTGATGCACATGATCGGATGAAAGCGCTCGGGCTTGGGATTTGCCGGCATGAAGCCTTGACCAACATATCACGGTTAGTCCCCTTATCCTTGTGCGGGTCACGCGGCGCTCTGGTTGTCATCGTGCTGGTGGCGTCCACGCTTCGTTTGTACAACCTGGGGCAGGGACACCCTGGGCTCGCGATATATTCGGCCATCTCCAAGAACACCACTTCTTCCTTCCATAACTGGCTGTACCCGAGCATATACGTAGACGGTTCGATCCTCGCGGACAAACCTCCAGTGTTTTTCTGGCTTCAAGGGGCTTTCATAGCGCTGCTTGGCCCAACGAACCTCGCTCTGCGTCTGCCCGCCGCCCTGTCGGGCATTGCGTCGGTCGTTTTGCTGTACGTGATAGTGAAACGTTGTCATGGCACAACATCTGCCCTGATAGCCGCCCTCTTGCTGGCCGTGATGCCTTTGGACGTGAACTTCTCACGCGGCGTATTTCTTGAACCGGTGACGAGCCTGACAATCCTGATTTCCACATATTTTGTTGTTCGAGCGGTTCAGGAGAAAGACGAGCGATACTACTACATTGCCGCCGCGTTGTTGGGCGTGGCTTTCATGGTCAAGCTCTGGCAAGGACTGTTGCCTGCCCCTGCGTTCGCGGTCCTCGCCTTGACCCACCGTTGGACCACTTGGCCCCGGATGGCCAGAATCACGGGAATATCCGCTGTGGTCTTTCTGGCGTCGGCCTTCTGGTGGCCGACGCTGATATCGTTGACCTCCGGCGCGTACGATAGCGTGATGCACGCGGACAACGTTTGGGACATGATATTTGGATGGAACCTTCGAGAAAGATTCGGAGGTTTGGAATACGGCTCCAGGCATAGAGAGGACTTCCTCTGGTTCGTCACCGGGCCTTTGAGCCTTATACTGGGCATCTCGCTGTTTCCTGCTGCCCTGATCGGAGCGGTCGCCCTTGTGTTGGCCTTGTGGCGGCGGACATCCGGCCTCGGCTTGCTGTGGCTGGTGTGGATGGCCGTAGCCATGGTCGGTTTCGGCGGCGCTTCGGTCAGACTGACCAGCTACTGGACGTCGGCAATGCCGGCAGTCGCCGCGTTGTCGGGAATCGGCATCGCTGCATTAATCGGTCGATTCAAGGGGCCGGGCATGATCTGGTGGATAGCGGCTGCGGGCTTCCTATATTGCGCGGACACTTTTTGGATCGTGCGCGACGCTGGCGACTATTTTAAGTATTGTGCCTACGCGAGCCTCCTGTTGGCGGCTGGCTCGGCAATTTGGGCGATTACGCCAAACTCATGGGGCAAATCGAAAGGCGCCCTCGCAATCTCCGTGGTGGGGGTCGCGGCAGCTGGAATCATCTTCCTCAACACAACGGTGGGCCTCCACAATATCCTCAAACCACGCGACGACACTCTGGGTAGAATCGGATTCGACCAGGTGGCGGCGCCGTTGTCCGCGGGGTCTAGAAACAACCGGGGTCCCCAGCCTCAACAATCACAGGCCCAGCGCCAGGGAAGCCTGATTACATCAATCGTCCGGACGGAGATCGACGACCTGGACGCCGCTCTGAACTTCGTTCGCCAAAACAGAGGCGACAGTCGATACCTTCTTGCCGCCGACACTTACAACACCAGCGCCAGAGTCTCCTTCGTCACCGGTGAGCCTATTCTGACGCTCTACTCTGAATACAACAAGACTCGCGTCAACGAAATATCCGCTCTGAATGAATTGATCCAATCAGGTGACGTCAGATTCATCCTGGCGTCGAGCGTTATGAGGTACTTGGACTTTGAGCTTTATAGTTGGATTCACGCAAACACCAGGGAAGTGTCTATCCAGGCAGGGCTGCCGGCTCGAGACGAAATGGAGTTACTAGAAATCATTAGCCGATGATTATCGAGAGGGTTTGTAGGACCTCGCGTTACGTCCGCGTGCGCAGAATATTTATTGGCGCCCTATTCATGTCACACCACGACGTGAATAGGGCGAATCGCATCGGATGGTGATGTAGATTTGTTTGCAGAAACCTCTTTCGTGAATGCTATATGTACTTGACCGCGACGACAATTTTATGAATAATCTACCTAGCTTATTACGGGGTCGAATGAGCGATATCGAATTGTCGAATAATTGTCGGAAACAAGATAAACCGGAGGGAGCTAACAATATGAGAACTTCCAAGTTATTTGGTCTCGCATTAGCGATGACCATTTTGGCGATAGTAGCCGTGGCGTGTGCGGCTGACGAGGCGGCAGCGCCTGCGGCAGCGCCTTCAGCAGCGCCTGCAGCAGCGCCC
>DCAW01000066.1:21406-23623 GCA_002313895.1 Dehalococcoidia bacterium UBA1123 | reverse complement strand
GCCTGCTCTCGTCGCGCCGGCTCAGGTAGCGGCACAAGCCCCGCAGGCGCCTGCAGCGCCACAACAAGCCGCCGCTGCAGCACCGGCGCAGCAGGCCGCTCAACGTCCGGCGACTGCGCCGCCTGTGCAGACCACTACGCTTGCTCGCCCCACGGCGGTTCCCCCGCCTGTGCTGATAGCGTCAAGCCTTACTCCGATAGAACAGTATGTGAAGAGCGCGGGCTACAAACCTGAATGGGGACAACCCCAAACAGGCGGAATCATGCGATACGGCGCTTCCCACGTCTTCAACGGCCACGACCCTAACTATGGACACAGCTTCGAAGGACCTCAGTTCCTGCCCACGTACAACGCTCTATTGCGGTTTGACACTTGGCAGGGGCTAGCAGGCCCGATCGAAGGCGACTTGGCCGAAACGTGGAGCCTCTCTGCTGACGGTCTATCTGTGACCTTCTCTCTGAGGGAAGGAGTCAAGTTCCAAGACAATCCAAACCTGCCTGCGTCGGTCGCCGCTAAAGTCGCTGGTGACGAATTCACTTGTGAAGACGCTGAGGCAAGCCTTCAGTTTGCCATCAACCCAGCAGAGGTGTTTTTCGAGGTTGGCGGCTTTGCCCACACCGGCCCGCGATCGGGACTTGGCCATCTGAAGTCCACGTCCTGCCCGGATGGACCCCTAGGGTACACATTCAAGGCAGACTTTACTGAGCCCCTTGCGCGGACGATCACCATGTTCGCCGGAGCTAGAGGAATGCCCCACAACATGGACAAGGACTTCCTTGATTGGCTCGCCGACGAGTGCACCGACTGCCTGCATGAGACTACCCCCGAGACATACCTGTACGGCACTGGAACCGGCGCGTTCGTCCCAGTGGAGTTCCAGGTTGACGTCGAGACCAAGGTTAGGCGCAACCCCACTTACTGGCGAGAAGGTTTGCCGCTTCTAGATGGCATGGACCAGTTCATCATTACCGATGGCACGACCCGGTTCACCGCCCTGCTAACGGGCCAGATTGACTACTTCGGTGAGGGAAGCGCTTCTCTGCTGGCCGGACAGGTCGAGCAGGTCCAAAAGAGCTTCAGCGACACGATACACATCAACCCGGCGCTCCACTCTTGGGGCAAGGGCATTCAGATCAACCAAAACCGCCCGCCGTTTGATAATGTGAACGTCAGGAAGGCTTTGCACCTAGCCATGGACCGAGACCAATGGATTGACTTCACCCAGGCCGGCACCCAGGTCGCTGCCAAGCGGCCCACAAACTGGATGCCCCCCGGAACGATCTGGGCGTTGCCAGATGAAGAGATAATGGCATTGCCTGGCTGGCGCCGAGGACAAGGCAAAATAGATGACATCGCCGAAGCCAACCGTCTGCTCGATGAGGCGTTGGGCAAAGACGTCCGATTTAGCATCGCTTGCATGGCCCAGTCTTCTCAGATCTACATCGACGGCTGCCTGTTCTTCCAAGACCAGATGAAGAAGAACGTGAATGTTGAGGTCACCTCTGACTTTGTGGAATCAGCAGTTCAAGGTGAAAGAGGCAGGGCTGAGCAGTACGATGTGCACTACGGCTCCAAGGTAACAACCAACGTCGGTGACCCGGATGACTATTACATGCTCTCAGCGGTCCCAGAGTTCGAGAGTTGGTACTACAAGAACACCGGCGCATTCAATTCCAGCAGCGCTATGGCCACGGAACTAGAGGCCATGGTGCGCGCTCAGTCCTCCGAGCTAGATGTCGCCAAGCGCAGGGATATGGTGTGGGAGATCGAACGCAAGCTAGCCACAGAGGCGTTCTTCCAGATTCCGTACCCCTGGACCTTTATTTTCCCCGCATGGTCGAAGCAGGTTCGAGGCTGGACCCTCGGTCCATTCCCGTCCCAGATCAAGTGGGCACAGTTCGAGAGGACCTGGCTCGCTAGGTAGACTCTTCTTAGCAGAGATCGAATAATGGGCGTTCCTGGAAAATATTCCAGGAACGCCCAACGTCCATCGTTAAGAATTCGCGGCGCCAACTGCGTCACGATATCAAATGGTGTTCCATCGCCTCAGTGCAAAATGAAAACATTGTAAAAACTGAGGTGGCGTGTAGTATCAACGCTTTCGTCGTTGATATTCGTGTTTAGGGAGACCGTCAGGCCATAGAAGGTGAAAGTATGCAGCAGTACATAGCGCGGCGGCTCTTGTTTGGGCTGTTGACGGCAATTCTAGTGTCGTTG
>DCAW01000066.1:7594-21006 GCA_002313895.1 Dehalococcoidia bacterium UBA1123 | reverse complement strand
GAGGCGTCGTCAATCACCGAAGAGACGTTGCAACAGATACGAGAATCCTTAGGGTTGGACGACGCTCTCCATATTCAGTACATCAAGTGGGTAAGGGATTTCGCCACTGGCAACTGGGGAGAATCGTTCTTCACGGGACGGTCTGTGTTTAGCGAATTCAAGACGAAATTCCCTGTGACTCTGGAGTTAGTTATCTTATCCCAGATATTGGCTGTGACCCTGGGGATACCTGCAGGGATCATAATGGCCCTCAAGCAAGACTCCCGGCTAGATTACATTGTGCGTATTCTTTCCTTGGCGGGCCTTTCTGTGCCTTCCTTCTGGAGCGCAACTTTGCTGCTTGTCGGTGGCGCGTACTTCCTCGGGTGGAACCCGCGCTTAGGGTATGTTTCATTCTTCGATAACCCAATAGAAAACCTGGGCCAGTTCATTTGGCCGGCCCTTATGCTTGGCTACATCAGCGCGGCCACCAAGGCCAGAATGATGCGGTCGACCATGCTTGAGGTATTGCGCCAGGACTACATCAGGACTGCCCACGCCAAAGGGCTGGCGGCCTTTGTGGTCACCGCTCGCCACGCGTTGAAGAACGCCTTCATCCCAGTGGTAACCGTAATTGGAATCACCACGGCGTTGGCCCTCGGAGGTTCAGTTGTCATGGAGCGAATCTTCACACTGCCAGGAATAGGCAACTATATTCTGGACGGTATGTTGCGACGAGACTTCCCCGTAGTGCAGTCACTTGTCCTCGTGTTGGCTACATCAGTGATTATGGTCAACCTGTTAGTTGACCTGTCCTACGGCTGGTTGGACCCGAGGGTACGATTCCAATAAAAATTCCGCGTTAGGTGAAAGAATGACAATCGAACAGAGTGACCGAGTATCGTCCGTCCGATCCCAACCAGGGCAAGCAGTATGGAAGGCGGCCACCGGATTCATCACTCGCAAGCCTCTTGGAGCTGCAGGGGTTGTGATCATCGTTACGATGATTATTATGGCTGTCGCGACCCCGTTAATTACCTCCCATGATCCAGTCGAGTGGAATCTCAAGGACAAGTTGCAAGCCCCGAGTCTGACTCATTGGCTAGGCACCGACGAGATGGGCAGGGATCTGTGGAGTCGCATTTTGATGGGCGCCAGAGTCTCCCTTTTGATAGGATTTGCGTCCGTGGCCTTCGGTTCCACCTTTGGCGGAATTTTGGGCATAGCCAGCGGCTGGTACGGAGGCAAGTTTGACCAGGTTGTGCAACGCATAATGGACGCTCTGATGTCCATACCCGGAATTATCTTAGCGCTGGCCATAACGGCTTCGCTGGGTCAGTCGTTGTTCAATATCATTTTGGCAGTCGGCATCGTCCAGATTCCGCGAGCGAACCGAGTGGTGCGTTCCCAGGTGCTGGCCGTGAAGGAGTCGCAGTACGTGGAGGGAGCCAGAGCCATTGGCGCTAGCAACCTACGTATCATGGCATCACACATCACCCCTCAGTGCGTCGCTCCCTGGTTGATAATAGCAACAAGCGCGTTGGGAATCGCCATACTCACAGAGGCGCAACTCAGCTTCTTAGGACTTGGAGTCCAGCAACCAGAACCGTCCTGGGGCGGGATGCTTTCGGGATCGGCCAGAGACTACTTCGTCTTAGCGCCGTGGATGGCCATCTGGCCCGGCGTCGGACTATCCCTGGCGGTGTACGGCTTCAACCTCTTCGGCGACGCAATCCGGGACGTGTTGGATCCCAGACTCCGAGGCACCTAAAAACTACGCCCGTCAGCCCAGGCCCGCCCTAGCTTAGGAGTGGGGGCGAATCAAGGCAAGATCAAACGCCAGCCCCATGTGCCCGAATGTACATGGGGCTGGCGTTCATTTGCTTGAACCGCCTTTCGACTGGCCACCGCATCCGATACCGAAATATCTTTCCTAAACTGCTCGACCAGTGTCGCGCCGTGGTAAACTGCCTCTATCACATTTGGAGTCGCTCATGGTTAGCGAACGCATACAGCGACATATCGACCGCCCGCTCAACGACGCCGACGAAGCCCTGGCTCGTTTCGACTGGGATGCAGTGGCCAGTGCGCCGAGGCCGTCCTTCGATTCGACCCTGCCAACGTCGACGCTCTCAGTTTCTTGCGTGCAACCTACCATGACGCTGGCGCCAGTGATGCGCCTCAAACAGCCTCTCATGTGCCCAGCCCAGGCAAACCTTCGGACGACATCCCTACGTCAATCGCAGAAGGGCGCTATCAGGTGGAGAAATTCCTTGGCGAAGGCGGAAAGAAGATGGTCTATCTCCCGTGAGGCTCAAGCGATGGGTCGTCTCGGCTCTCATCCTCACAGTCCGCCACTGTTCTGAAGTGGGGAAAATGGTGCTGGACCGCTCGATTGATGTTGGCTTCATATCCAAACCGTCCGATCGCGACGAACTGGAGTCCGACTGCGCCGTAATGGACGAACTTGTGCCGATCGCCGCCAGCAATCACCGCTTGGCAAGGCGCGGCAAAGTAAATTCCGAAGAGTTCAGAAACGAGATGTTGTTCGTCCGTGAGGAAGGCTCGACCACTCGCCAGGAGACCGACCGCATGCTGCAAGAGTGCGGTCTGACCGAATCCATCGCAATGGAGGCGCCAGCTATCAGGCCATCAAGGCATCGGTCCTGAAGGGCGCGGGTGTCGGAATCGTCCCGCTGTCGATTCTTGACTCCAGCGAAAAGTTGGATGCCTACGCGACGCTGAACGCACCTGACTTGCGTAGCTCCTTGGAGCTTCATCGAATAAATCTGAAAAATCGCAAGATGACTTCGTTTCAGGAGAATTTCATGGAGATGGTTCGACCATCTGAGGCGTGGGCTCCTGGAAACTCCGTCCCCGGCCAATCATTAGCCTTCGCCTCAGATTGACGTAGCTGCTAGCTTTCAGCAATCAGCAATCAGGACACCAAATACTGAAGAATGAGAGCTGACAACTATTCGCCTCCCGCTTGACTGAGCATCGATGCCGTACTATTCTAGGCTTGCCTACGAAAACAAACTCCAGATGTGGCATCCCACCGATGCCATACCAACGTCGGGAGGGACGCAGATGCAGGTTTCATCACTTCCAACCAGCCCTTCAGAGCTTCGAGGGCTAATCCGCGATAATCGACTGGTCCAACCCACCGGAGGATTCGCTCCGGGCCACGTCCAGGCGAATCTGGCGATACTCCCCAAAGAGCAAGCATTCGACTTCCTTTTGTTCTGCCAGCGAAATCCACGGCCCTGCCCATTGCTAGAGGTAATTGAAAACGGCGACGTCGAGCCTCGGATCTTCGCTCCAGGCGCGGACATACGCACCGACATCGCCAAGTACCGGGTTTATGAACACGGAAACATGGTGGCTGAGGTTAGTGACATCTCCGAGTTCTGGCGCGATGATCTGGTGACATTCCTTCTGGGGTGCAGTTTCTCTTTCGAGAACGCCTTGATGAAGGTGGGCATCCCGCTCAGGCACATCGAAAACAGCTCGAACGTGTCCATGTTCATAACTAACATCCCCACCACCGAAGCAGGACAGTTCTCAGGCCCGATGGTCGTTTCCATGAGGCCCATCCACCGAGACAAGGTTGTGCGAGCCGTCCAAGTGACGTCCCGATTCCCGGCGGTCCACGGCGCGCCCGTGCATATCGGAGACCCGGAGGCCATAGGCATCAAGGACGTAACTCAGCCTGATCTCGGAGACCCAGTGGAGTTCAAAGAGGACGAGGTTCCCGTGTTCTGGGCCTGCGGCGTGACGCCACAGGCTGTCGCCATGAACTCGAAGCCGCCTCTGATGATCACCCACTCCCCCGGCTACATGTTCATCACAGACGAGATGGACGAAGACCTGGCCGTCCTTTAGCACCAAAATAATTCACGTCGGATCAGACCGCCTGACAGGAGCATCCATTGACCATAGAGGACATCATCCTGGACCGTGATGGCCGGGGCATATCCCATCTCAGGCCCCATTTGCCGTCAGACTTCGCTACCCAGGCCGCACAGCTAATACTGGCCAATCCGGGCACGGCGATCATCACCACCGGGTTCTACATTCTGGACGCAGGCATGGCCGAGACCGACGGTCCGCCTGGAGCCGTGGTCATCGGCAACGCCCTGGAGAAGCTTGGCTATGACGTCGTGTACGTCACCGACCGTTACGCCACTGCTCTAATGTCCACCACCGGCAGCGACAACGCGCGAGTGATCGAGTTCCCTATCGTTGATGACGATGCCAGCAAGGCTTTCGCGGATGGCATGATGAAAGAGGTGAACCCATCGGTCATTATCGCCATCGAGCGGTGCGGTTGGACCGACGAGGGCATGTATCGCAACATGCGTGGCCGCGACATAACCCCTCACAACGCCCGTATCGACCACATCTTCTCCGGCTCAACTCCGTCCGTCGGCGTGGGCGACGGCGGCAATGAGATTGGAATGGGCAACCTTGCCGAGGAAGTTCCGAAGATCGAGACCCTCGTGCGCCTGCCCTGCGTAACAACCGTCGACAAGCTGATCCTCGCCAGCGTTTCCAACTGGGGAGGCTACGGTCTCGTGGCCGCCCTGTCCGAACTCAAGGGCCAAAACCTGCTCCCTACCATCGAAGAGGACAAGGCTCTTATCCGACTGACGGTCGACCTGGGCGCAGTGGACGGTATGAGCGCCAAACAGGAATACAAAGTCGACGGTTTCACTCTGGAAGAAAATTCCCAAGCCGTCCAGGCCCTGCACGATTACCTTGCAGAAAAGGGCATCGAAAGCTAACTCACTTCATGGAGAATTTGGAGACACACAACTCCGGCACCCGGCAATGGATCGAGCGTGTGTCAAAATGGGCGCCCACATTCGGCCAAGCACATCCTGTGCTTGGCCGAATCGCTGGTCTTGGGGACCTGATCCTCACTGGCTCCACAACACTGGGAGTCGTTGACGAATACTCCGATCTCGACCTGGAGCTTGTACTTTCGGAGGATGCAGTGGCGCAGGTGGACACAGCCTCTCCCACCAGATACATCGAGTGCCATCTGGACGGAAAACCTGGGTCCGTCATCGTGGTGTCCGCCAATGCCTAGAACAACAGCGTTGGCGCATGTGACATGCCGTTGATAGCCGAGCTTCGTTGCGCCGTCATGATTGCCGGAGTCAACCGGAAACGCGTCGCGGCTGATCGCTACAGCCCGCCAGATCATGAATCCAGATGTCCGGTGAGCGTTCTTCTTTTACAACTACTTCGAGATGCGTTCCTTCCATCGCGGGGCGGACAACCCGATGAACCGAAACGACGCAGTGGCCGCTTATCTCAACACCGCGCAGTCCCTCCTCCACGCACTACGGGCCTGCCTGTCAATGGAGAGCGAGCCGTACCCTTACGACAAGTGGCTGTCGAGGTCGGCCCCAAAAACAGCGACGGCCCAAAAGTTGGCGCCCCACGTTGCCCGCCTCATGGATCATCTCGCCGATGACGCCTTGCGTTTCCCTGGCCCAGAATCGGACAATGCCCTCAGTCAGGATTTTCGTGAAATAAGAAGTTTGCTGATTGACCCGGCCCGTCAGACCGGAATCGACGAGCCGTGGCTGACTCGCTGGTGGGAGCATATCAACCAGGCGCGGTCAGCCACCAGCCGGGTGCGCTGGTGACATCAGTTTGAATATACTGCCCGTCCAGGGTCTGCCAACATTTGGTAACATTTCGTCATGGAAGTATTGGGAAGAGAACTGGTCGCGCCGTTCAATCAATTCTGGGACTTCTTCGCCGATGAGATTCCGGTGGACGCTGCACAGGTGTCGTCAGGGCATAGCGCAGTTTTCGGAGACCAGAGCGCAGACCTCGCAGCGCCTCACCTGCCATTGTGGATGTCTCTGCCAGACAACGATCTGGCCTATCACGTCGCCCACGAACTCACTCATCTGGTTATGGCCGAGCGCAATTACCCCAGAACCGCTCGGGGCGTCGGGTTTCCCGAAGATTCAGCCGAGGCAAGGGTAGGAGCCGACCTAGAGGAGATGGTCCTTCATCCTGCTCTAGAGAAGCTCATCGAGCCATTCGGATTCGAGAATACTTTCATTCTGGAGCGCATGGCATTGGGCGCGTTCAACGGTCTGAGGAGCGCGCCTCTTCCCGAACGAGGCACGCCCTGGTTCTTCACGTGGGCTATCAGGTTCTGCGAGCTTCAGATCGAATTGCCTCCGCGCCTGTGGGCGCCAGTTGAGTCCATTTACCAGGAGAGAACCTCGGCGGCGCGCGATCTTGGAATCGAGCTTTTCGACATTATGCAAGATGTGGACTGGGTCACAAGAGAGCAGGCGTTGGAGGCCCTGATTCGTTCGCGCGACACGCTGGGCATGCGCATCGATGACCGAATCCTCATTTTGGACCCGGCCACCGGCGACACTTTTTGAGCAAATCGCTACGCGTTGGCTTCAAGCAATTCACATTGGCACGAGAGCCGGGAGAACAGGTGAATCCTCTCCAACGGCTTGCTGCTCTCAGCCGTGAACGCCGCTTCCGAGGCGTGACGGAGGTTTCCGAAGAATGCTGCGAACGCTGGCCCAGCCAAAAGCAACGCCTCGCTTCGAGCATGTATCATCACCAGAGCGACAATCGCGCCGATTCCGTCACCCAGGATAAAGGACGCCTTGCGCCCAATACGATCGGAGACGAGACCTGCCGGAACCGCAGTAATCGCAGATGCGATGAAACCAATGGTCAGTCTGAGTGCGACGAACCTCACGTCGGACCACAGCGTAAGAAGGCACAGATTGAACAGCACATTGAACGATCCGTAGATCATGTCCATTCCGATGACGTGCAAGACGTACAGATTGGTTTTTCGGCCAAACTCGCGAGTCCGAGCTATGTAGTCCTGAACGAACGAGGCCGTCGGGTTGGAATTTGTGGTTGTTCCGTTGTGTGAGCCGTTCAATTAGCGCCTCCTATCGTCAAGACATCGAGATCGTGTAAGGCTACGATGGATTGAAGATCAAGAGTTGCAGTATGTTTTCACGAACTTACATTGTGAAACTTAGAATATATTAGAATCGTTCTAAATACGGTCTCAAACGGTAATTTACTCTTGAGCAAACGAGGCATCAAGTATTTCATTGCGAATTGGATTTATGAATAACCGACGCTTTTGGCATCGACAAAAGAATCAGTTGAGCGTGGTTTTCAGTGGAATCGTCCAGACACATTCTTTCAACGTTCTTAAACATTTCGAAAAAAGAGCGCTAGAATCTCCTTTCGCTGCCATTGAACGCGTGTTAGCATTTTGACCGTGTGATTTGTAGAATTTCTGGTGTAAGGGCAGCACGTTACACAGGGTTCAATCGACCGTCATTTGGTCCATGTGTCTGCGAAGTGACGTTTTAGATGAACCGGACTCCGACCCCTTCAGAGGCGAGGGCCTGTGACAACCAGAATCAGTGGCGGCCAGCATAGAGGTCGTTCGATAAAAACTCCGACCTTTGGCGGATTGCGGCCCACATCGGAGCGGGTTAGGGCGGCTGTGTTCTCGATCATCGGGCCAGACGCGGTGGAGGGCAAACGAGTCCTTGATCTGTACGCCGGAACCGGCGCTCTGGGAATCGACGCTTTAAGTCGGGGAGCCGCTTGGGCGGATTTTGTCGAACGAGACGGACGGAGGTGCAAGGCCATCAGAGGCATTCTGGCGCAACTCGCGATGGAAGGTAACGCGCGTGTCCACTCGGGACAGGTCAAAAAAGTCCTGCATCGTCTCGAGGGCCCGTACGATCTTGTGTTCGCTGACCCCCCGTATGAGTCAGGAGAGTTGATCGGCCTACTGTATGATCTAGAGTCTTTGAATTTGGTCGCAGATGAAGCGACTATCATTTTCGAGTATCGCTCCAAGGCTGAGCCTATCGAACCAACTGGCAGGTTCTCGCACATCACGGACCGGAGATACGGAGACACATCAATAACGATAATGGAGGCCGGAGCCACGGATGCCAAAAGCAGTCTATCCAGGAACATTTGATCCAGTCCACAAGGGGCACGTGGACATCGCCACCCGTGCTGCGGGTGTATTTGACGAACTGATTGTGGCGGTATATCAGACCCCGCCGACGAAGAGCCTGACTTTCACGACCGAGCAGCGCTTGGAGCTTTTCACGGAAGCTGTCACGGATGTGCCGAACATCCGGGTCGTCCCGTTCACCGGCTTGGCGCCAACTTTCGCCAGAGAGAACGGCGCGGAGTTCATACTTCGGGGTCTGAGAGCAGGGTTCGACTTCGAGTTGGAGTTCGAGATGGCGCTCATGTGGCGAAATATCGCCCCGGACATCGACGTGGTTTGCATGATGAGCTCCTTAGAACACCAATTCGTATACTCTAGTAGAATCAAAGAAGTAGCCCAGCTTGGAGCCAACATCGACAACTTGGTGCCAAGCAACGTAGCTGCTGCCTTGCACGAAAAGTATGGTCCGTGAACCCAACGGTTCGCATATCTCGACAAACGCTTATCTTTAATGAATGAACAAAATTGGCAGGGGCAGTTGATCCCTAAGGAGGCATAGGGTGGATTTCGAACAGGCAATTCAAGAACTTCAGACCCTTTACAACACCAGCAATCGCGTGCCGGGCTTCCGCAAAAAGGTCATGGTGGACGGAGACCGCTTCGCCGAGTTGATAGCGGCGGTCAAAGGCTCGCTGCCGGCCGACGTCCAAGAGGCGGAGGAGATCCTCAAGCAGAAGGACTCCATTCTCAACCAGGCGTACCTGGAAGCTCAACGGGTGAAAACCACTGTGGAAGAGCAGGTCACCGAGCAGATCGAGGCCGCCAAGCAGGAACACCTCTCCAAAGTGGGCGAGTCCGAGATCGTAAGGGCCGCCGAGGCTAAGGGACAGGAGATTCGTGACGAAGCGATGGTCGAGGCTCAGGAGATCGTCCAGGATGCCCAGCGGCGCGCCATCCGCATGCAAAACGAGTCTGAATCAACCGCTACCAGCCGACGCGAAGGCGCAGACCAATACGCCCGCGAAGTGATGTTCGGCATGGAAGAACAGCTTTCGGAAATCCTGGGTCAGATCCGTAGGGGCATCGACACGCTCAGAGATCAGCCTGAGAATACGTCGTCTCCCGAGATCCAGATTCCCGTTTCCTGAACTGCCCTGTACAGAAACGGCGGGGCGATTTTGCATCGCTCCGCCGTTTTGATTCAGCTTCGGTCCTACGCTCTAGACGGGTTTCGACGCCTGAATGTTCATGCTTCGCACGGCGGCGCGCCAGCCTTCATTGCTATCCAGAGCCGTCTCCGACGCCACCTGGACGTCCACAAAGCCTGCCGTTTCCATCCTGCCCAGATAGACGTCCTTCATCTCCGCGCCTGCCAGACATGCGACCCAGTTGGCCGTGTCCTCTGCTTCCTCGTTGGGGATGTCATCCACCAGGACCATGTCAGAGATCATCATGCGTCCGCCGGGCTTCAGGATTCTGAACGCCTCCTGGAAAACCGAGTCCTTGTCAGGGGCCAGGTTTATGACGCAGTTGGATATGATAATGTCTGCCGTGTCGTTATCCAGCGTTGTGTTGTCGATCTCAGCCAGTCGGAACTCAGCGTTGGAAAGGCCAAGCTTCCGAGCATTGGAGTTCGCGAGATTAACCATGTCCTGAGTCATGTCGATTCCGATGACCCGGCCCGACTCTCCGACCTGGCGCGCAGCCAGGAAGCAGTCGATTCCTCCTCCGCTTCCGAAGTCGACGACTGTCTCACCGGGACTGAGTGAAGCCAGAGCCGTCGGGTTTCCGCAGCCGGCAGAAGCCGCAATCGCCTCAATGGGCAGACCTTCCGTGTCGGTGCCAGTGTAAAGCGGCATTATGACATCGAGTTCGGCCTCTGCCCCGCAACAGCCGTCATCGCAACAGGAGGTGGCTTCCCCGGCGCTGGCTTCTCGGGCCAGGTTCCCGTAACGCTCCTTCACGACCTCTTTGATCTCCGTCTCGTTCAACTGTGTCATTCTGGAATTCTCCTTAGAATTAGATTTGTGTTTCGACTCTTTACAGCATTCGCCAGGAGATCAATCAGACGATTCCGATATCGTCCCACCAGTCACGTCGCGAACTGACTCGGTCAGATACGGCAGAACACTGCCCCACACCTCGGCAGCGGCCAACAGTGCCTCTCTGCCTCTGTCGGTCAGATGGCATATCTTGCGAACCCTTCCGCCAATGGTGTCCTCGGTGCATTCGATGTAACGATCCGCCACCATGTCCTTGATGGTGGGGTATATCATGCCGGGGGTCGGCTTGCACCACCCCTCACAGCAAGTCTCGATCTCCTTGGCTACCTCGTACCCGTACATGGGTCGTCTCGCCAGCATGTCGAGTAGCAGGTACCGCGAGACGCTTTTCTTTACCAGCATTTCCCAGTAATGAGGCTCGGTCATATCGGCGATGGTCTGCGTTGGCATATATTGTGCTCCTATATATCGTGTGCCAATATATTATGATGCTATCTATCGAAATGCAAGAGGCGCGTGCCTGACGAGTCGAACATCCATGCCAATGTGCGGACCGCGCATGGAACACTGTCGTGCTGAGCGGCGGCGAAGCATCTGGTCGCGTGAGCGACAACAGTCACAGTCAACGACGAGATTCTTCGGATGCGACCTCAGAATGACGACACTTTTCGGCTGAACGCTGACGGGCATCTACCCACCAATCATCTCTCTATACCGGTCTTGACCCTCTCTGAACAGGTCGATGACCTCGTTGCGCTGGGTGTCGGTGTAGAATTTCCCTTTCTTCCTCACCCATTCCATAGAGGTTTCTATGGCGTCGACGAAGCTGGAGGCGGCTTCGGATTTATGAAGACCGTCCCGTCCAACGGTGACATAGACAGGGCTTGTGTGGGCGAACATCGGCTGCGCGAAGCTGTCCCTGTCCGCGCTGAACAAACGAGCCGCGATCCAGCTATCAGAGTCTGCAATCACGTCAGTTTTCAGGCTCCCGGATGTTGAGACTTCCTGGAAGGTTTGAGTCGCCGCGCTTCTGCCGTTGACCAAGATTTCAGCCTTCCGTACTGGATAGTGGGACTCCCAATTGATCTCGACGAAAACATGATCTCCTGGATTCGCCGAAATCTCGCTCCCCGGCCCCTGCCCGTTTACCGACAGATATACCACAGGCCCGTTGGTGATGAAGGTTTTGCCATTGCGTAGCGCGGCCAGCCAGCTCTCGTACTCGAAGCCTGCGCCTGTGTCCGCATAGACTCGGTTGGCTGAGGATATGTACCAGTCCGAGCCGGTGGAAGCCGGCAGCCGCAATCCGGCGTTCAACATACGATAGTAGATGTCGTACTCGGCCTCGTTCCAGTTGGGGTCGAACAGGTTGAAGGCGTCCAGCTTTCCCAGAACCGCGGCCACCGGGGCCTCCATACCCTGACCGTTGTGGCACCAAATGACGATGCCGCCCTGCCTGTGGGCGTCGTCACAAGCGTAGGACAACGGAGGATAATCGGGGTCTAAGGCGTTTACCAACACCCCTCTGCTTAAAGGGTCAACGATATTTCTCAGGTTCAACAGCATGATATGGCCGTAACCGGGCGTCCACGGCTCCGAGTTGTGCCTGGACTCCTCTCCCGACTGGACGTAGTGATGGGCGGTCGAAAACTCGGTCAACATTCCGGGGGGGTACTTGTTGGTGGCGTACTCCAGGTCCCAGCGTTTCAGGACGCTGACCGCAGTCATCCGCAGGTCTTCGACACGAGAGTCGAGACTCAGTCGTTCGTCGGGTCGGGTCTCCTTCTCGTCATAGTGAATATGTGTGTTGCCGGGGTGCCAGCCCGAATCCTGAAGCGTTGTCCATCGCTCAAGTTGAATTTCGACCGTCTCCGTGCCATTGGAGGGCATGTCCACATTGACTTTCGCTGGCGCGTACTCGGTCCCTCGCTCCACAACTACCTGGGCCGCGCCCCTACCCACTTCAACCTCGAAAGAGCCATCCGAGTAAAAGAAGGGTTCTCCCGGTCCAACCTTGAGAATCGCATTCGCTGGATGAGCAAAAACACCGCTCGATGCCAGCACTTTCACACGAGCCTCGATTTGCTCGCCCGAACCGCTGTCTACTATCACGCCGGTCAGTTTTCCCATGGCGGATTCTCCTAAACCTGTTTTAATCACGGATCACGAAATGGGTGCTAGCGCCTATACATTTTGGACATCGCTAATAAGAATTATGTCACACAACCGACAGTTTCCCGCCAATCGTGCTTAGCGCTCTCGCCTGGAATCAGGCCGCTTTAGTGTCAGCTGCCAAATCGGTCCTGCGTGTAAGAATTGTTCTTACTGTCCAAAACTCCATGTTTTACATTGGTGCAGGCTACCATATCAATAGGGTGGTTACGCGGGTTTCATACACTGTGGGCTGTAATAACTTAGTTTCGAGCGAAGCAACCGTTAACGGATTTCTTCAGGCATATAGGCCTAAAGTACCGATCAAGGCGAGGGGCAACCCAAGAATCCAGATTCAAAAACGCAGCCCCGGGGCCAGAGGCAGGAGCGTCAAAATGGCAATGTCAACTCCTTCAGAAACACTCAGACTGCTGGGCGTTTACCGCGAGACTAACGACCAGACGATTAGAGCGACATTGGTATCCAATTACGAACCACTGGTGCGAAGCCTGCGCAGGAAGTTTTCTTCCTCCCGCGAACCACAGTAAGACCTTTTTTAGAACGGCATGACCGGTCTGTTGAATGCAATCGAAAAGGGCGGGCATTGAGTCCCGCCCTATTTCTATTTCTCGCCGACACCCTAATTTTCCAACGCCAAATCTCAGCACTCTCTTATCGTCATCTGGTCAGCAGTATGATCGAACCTATGGCAAGCAGAAGACCGACTCCTCGGGAGACCGTCATGCCTTCGCCAAGGAACACGATACCCAAAAGACTGGCCACAGCGAAATTCATTGCGAAGATTGGAACCACAACAGAAGCAGGGCCACGGCTAAGTGCGGTGTAAAAAGCGACGACACCCACCGTCAGCGTCACGCACGCCAGTCCGAGGTAAACCGTCGACAAGCTGCCGTTCAGGTGAGCGATGATACTTTGACCGCGAAACACAACCAACGCGAAGCCTGCCATGACCAACGCCGTGTTCGTTACTGCAAGGGCAACCTCTGCAGGAACCTGCCTCAAGGCAAGCTTCAACAGCACCGCGTTGGCCCCGTAGACAACCATTGCAAGTATGGCCCACGACGTATAACTCATCCATATCTCCTGAAAGTCAGTTCAAGCTTTCCACCTTCGCCTCAGAGGTTATGGTGGGCGAATCGAAGTTTCTGGTCACGCGATCCCACCGGTGTTGAGCAAAATCACATTGCGCCGTATCGGACTCGATATGACGAAGTGAGAAATCGTAGCGCAGGCGAATTTAATCGACGGCCACGACTGGCTCC
>DCAW01000066.1:0-7207 GCA_002313895.1 Dehalococcoidia bacterium UBA1123 | reverse complement strand
TACTCCGAGCTTAACTCCGCTCCGGCCAGCAGAATGAGGCTGCTCACGTAAGCCCACAGCAGCAACACTATCACCGGAGTCACAGATCCGTATATGCTCTGGTAAGTTGAGCGTTCCAGATAGAAAATGAACAGGTTTTTCGCCACCTCAAACAACAAAGCCCCCAACACGGCGCCGGGCCAGATGTACTTCCAGTATGTCTTTGTATTCGGCATGAACTTGTAGATCAACAGGAAGATCGCCAGTACCAGAATGAATGAGAACCCCTGGAGAAGAATCTGCCCAACTTGTTGGACCAGTAAACCGAGGACCGGCACATCATACCTCGACAGGGTTTCGGCTGTGCGGACCACTGTCGCGCTGCTGAACGACAAAGCGAACAGAATGCCGACCGTCAGGGCCATCATTAGCTGTCGAGGCTTGCCTTTGTACAGCGGTCTGTCGGTTTGGATATCCCAAGCTCGGTTGATGGAGCGATTCAACGCGCCGAACACTGCGCTCCCTGCCCATAACATCCCGATTACCGAGAATAGCCCCAAGGCGCCCCGCACCCCCACTGCCGCGTCGATGTTGTCCTGCACCAGAAGTTCGGAACCTGGGAGGAATCCGCCAGTCAACTCTATCACTTGTGACTGAATCTCCCCAGATTCCAAGAAGAAGCTCAGGATGGCGATCAACCCCAACAGCAAGGGAAACAGCGAAAAAAGAGCGTAGTAGGCCACGCCCGCCGCCATATGGGAGACGTCGTCGTCGGAGATTTCTTTGGCGGTGCGGATTGCCAGCCGGATAACGAATATTTCGCCGATGCGTCGAACGATCCCGCCGAAATGTCGGTCGGCGGCGTTTGAGATTCGTTGGAAAGTGGAGGTTATGAAACGGTTTGAAATCATATTTGAACTTCTGCGGGCGAATTATGCGCTCAGGCTTCGCAAGCTGCTACTTATTGAGATTAGCACAGGCCCGCCCACAGAGGTTCAGGCAAATGGCTAGGACAACGCCTGTCGAAACGCGGTCGCAATTTCATCGTTGCTCTGCCTCAGCAGGGTTGTGTTCACCGTGAGGTGATGCCGTCCGTAGTCATCCGGCGTTGTAGGCACGAATATCCAACTCTCTTTGAGTCTGTCTGCCAGAGCGTCGATGTCAATGGAACCGTCAAGGGTAAGTGGGAAGATATTGGAGCCGTGTTCGTATTGTCCAAGGTGGATTCCATCGATGCGGTTCAATTCGTCTAACAAGACTTGTCCCTGGGCCATTGCCTTCGCAAACCGGTCCTCGAACCCGTCGATTCCATCCAGAGCCAAAGCCGCCGCGAATGCTGAAGACGACAACCCGGAGCCGAACATTCGACGGTCGTGATAAAGGCCTTCACAAAACTGCTCTGTCCCAGCCAGTATGGCGCCAAAGGGAGCGCCGAAGTATTTGTACATCGAGACGTACACTGTGTCGAACAGCTCAGAATACTCCTTCTGGCTGTCTCCGCGGGCCGCGCACATCATGTACAGCCTTGCGCCATCCAGATGGGTGCCGATGGCATGCTCACGGCAGTAATCGGTCATCGCTTTCATGTCAGCGAGGGGCATAACTTGCCCGCCCTGCCTTCGAACCGGCGACTCTATCATCATCGCGCCCACAGAATTTGAAACTCTTCCGGTGTCAGCGCGCGTGACCGCCGCCTCAAGTTCAGACATCGTGAAGAAAGCCTCGCCCTGTCCCAGCGGGACCATGTGTATGCCGCTGAGTTGCTGAACGCAGTCGCCCGTGTCGTTGTACAAGTGACTCTGTTCCTGCACAATTGCTCTGGGGTTCAGGCCGCAGAGTCGACGTATCGCCAGGTGATTGCCGAGGGTGCCTGTGGGCATGAACACCGCTGCTTCCTTGCCCAATTCCTGAGCCATTCGCTGCTCAAGGGCTTCCACAACGCCCCCGAGGGTGTAAGTGTCAGCGGCGATCCCGCCATTTTGTTGAATTGCCACGAGTTGCGAGAGCATGGAGTCTGGAGTTTTCGGTTCTCCGTCGCCTGAGAACACAACCGAAGTTGCAGAATCAGTTGGCTGTCGTTGGCTAGCCGTGGAAGATTCGACCTCTTGTATCTGGGTGTCCGGCGCGTTCATTCCATCCCTCTCTTTTTGGATCATGGTCGCTGATGCAGGTTAGTCTCCGATGATATGGATGCATTCGTCCAGTGTCAACGCACCCGACCACCGCCATTGACAGTCCAACACGCTCGACGTAATATCGGTGACCGAACCTCTACCTTGACCCAGGAGCCTCCGATGTCCCACGTCAGTTTGAAGTGCACGGCCTGCGGCAATCTACACGATTCCAGCATGGACACGATCCAATGCCCCGACTGCGGCGAGCCGGTGGACGTCCGCTACGGCCCTAATCACCAGACCGGAGACCACACGTGGGCGGGCGTCCCGATCCCAATGCCATATCATCAGACAGGCCAATCTGTGACATTAGGGGAGGGCAACACTCCGGTAGTGGCTGTGAACTGGGTCGCCGGGGAGGTCGGAATCCAGAACGTCGATGCCAAGCTAGAGTACATGAACCCCACCGGTTCGTTCAAAGACCGTGGAACTGCGGTCATGATGTCGGTGGCAAAGGAACTCGGCGTCACTGAGGTGGTCGAGGACTCGTCCGGCAACGCCGGAGCTTCGGTGTCCGCCTATGCCGGAAGGGCAGGAATAATAGCCCATGTATTCGCGCCTGCCAACGCGCCAGAAGCGAAACTCCAGCAGATCAAGGTTTACGGCGCTCAAACCCACTCCATCGAAGGCCCACGAGAGGCCACGACTCAGGCGGCAATCGACTACTATCAACAGCGCGGCCTGGTTTACGCATCCCATAACCTCAGCCCGTATTTTCTGGAAGGCACCAAGACGTTCGCCTACGAACTGGCGGCAAGTCCGGCCGGCGTTCCCGATCACGTGATAATTCCTGTGGGCAACGGAGCGTTGTTCATCGGAGCATGGAAAGGGTTTCAAGAATTGCTGGCTGCAGGACGAATCGACAAAACCCCCAAGATGCACGCCATTCAGGCTGACGGAGTCATGCCGGTCGCGGCGGCTTTCGCCGGGAAGCCCTGGACTCTGGAAGACAGCAGGCCGACCATCGCTGGGGGCATCTCGGTGGCGACGCCCCCCCGGAAACAACAGGTACTGGATATCCTGTCTGCCAGCAGAGGGCAATCCATCGCCGTCGATGACACTTCTATCGTATGGTGGCAAAAGGCGATGGCATCCAAAGAAGGCATCTACTGCGAACCGACTTCAGCGGCGGCGTTCGCTGGGCTTCAAATACTGGCTGAACATGGTCACATCTCGCGTGAAGATCGAGCGTTAGTGGCCGTGACCGGTTTTGGCTTGAAAGACGCCCCGCCTGCATAAGATTGAACGAGGAAACAACATAAACCAGGCGCCGAAAATGACACTGTGGGGCATTGTGCTCGACTCGCCCGACGCCCGAGAGCTAGCGGCATTCTATCGTCAACTACTTGGGTGGGCCACTGAGCAGGACTACCCTGACTGGGTGAAACTCAGTCCTCCAGACGGAGGGACGGGCCTGTCGTTTCAGACCGATGCGGCATACATTCGACCAAACTGGCCCGCTGGCCCCGACGATCAACAAATGATGCTCCACTTGGACACCGGGACCGACGATCTCGATGCTGCTGAAGCACACGTAGTAGCTCCGGGCGCAGTGCTGGCAGATTTTCAACCCCAGGACGATGTGTGAACCTATCTTGACCCGGGTGGTCATCCATTCTGCCTGTTCCTTCACAGTTGACGGGATGGAACCTGGATGCTCAACCGAACGTCGGATCACCCTTTCAACAAAATGTCGCGCGTAAGCTCCATCTGCCCATGGTGCTGCGCCAGTTCCTCAAGAGTGTGAATCAATGCTGCCCCCTGAGTCCAGCCCTCGTATTCGGAGCCTAGTGGAAAGTATTGCTGATTCGGGCCCGTCACAGGCGGCTGATCGCCTTGCACATGCATAATGTCTTCACGAAGCTGACGTTTCAAATCAAGCACTGACTCTCGAAGATCGGCCACTTTGCCCGTAGCCACAAACTCGGAAGGCCGGTCCCGCTTGAAATCGCGATCTGCCAGGTGAACGCCGATCCAGTAGTGGCAGACGGCTACACTGTGATAGAGAATCGCAAAGGGCGAGTTGGCGCCGGGAAGACCGGGGTTTCGGTTTGCCAGATCATCTCCAAGCCCCTCAACAATGCCCAGCATCCCGTCGAGGGCTCGGTCAACAAACAGCATGAAGTCGTCCTGCGATATTTCCATTTTCCAGTTTCTCCGTTATGAACTAGCCGACGGCTTCAAATGCTATGCGGAATCCTTCCAACGAACCTGCTAGCGTTTCGTCAGTCACGCAGTAAGACAGTCGGAAGTGGCCCGGCGAGCCAAATCCCCTGCCTGGCACGACCAGCACGTTGCTCTTTTGAAGTTCGGCGGTGAACTCCACGTCGTCTTCAATGGGCGATTTAGGGAACATGTAAAACGCGCCCTGAGGCATCGGCATCTCGTAGCCAATCTCCGTCAGATTCTGGTACATGAAATCCCGCTTGTCCTGGTACTGCTGTACGTCAATGGTCACGGATTGCAGGTTCTTGACGATGTGCTGGATCAGCGCCGGAGCGTTCACGAATCCCAGCGTGCGGTTGCAGAAGACCAGTCCGTCCATCAACTCCGTCTTGTCATCGTAATCAGGGTGAACCGCGACGAATCCTATGCGCTCCCCCGGCAGAGCCAGGTCCTTCGAGTGCGAAGTCGCGACGATGCTCCGCACATGATGATCGAAGATATGAGGATACTCCAGGCCATCGAACAGAATCTTGCGGTACGGCTCGTCGCTGACCAGGAATATTTCGCTGCCGAACTCCTTCTCTTTACGCTGTATGATCTCGCCCAACTGAGCAAGAAGCTCCGCGCTGTATAGAACGCCGGAAGGGTTGTTCGGCGAGTTCAACAGGACAATTTTCGTGTTCTCCACGATGGCGTTCTCAAAAGCGTCCAGGTCTGGAAGGAAATCATCGTTCGGCGGCACGACCTTGCAGGTCCCGCCGTGGTTGTCCGCATAGAAAAAGTATTCTACGAAGTATGGAGCGAAGATCACCACCTCGTCTCCGGGATCAAGAAGGGTTTTGAGGATAACGTTCAGCGCGCCGCCGGCTCCACAGCACATGATGATCTCGTTAGCCGTGAAATCCTGGCCGGTTTCCTCTCTAAGCTGGGCCGCCACCGCATCCCGAGTCTCGACGAATCCGGCGTTGGGCATGTAGCGATGAAGCCCTGCAATTGGATTCTCGGCAACCCGCCGAAGCTCGTCAAAGAACTCCTGCGGAGGCTCCATGATCGGGTTTCCCAGCGAGAGATCGAACACGTTCTCCTCGCCGAACTGCTGTTTGAGGGATATCCCTTCCTCAAACATCTTGCGAATCCATGACCCCTGCTCCATGGAGCCTTTGACCTTGTTGGATACTGCCATGACGCCCTCTCGGATGGTTTTTCTCTCCCGCGCTCGCGGCGCGAGGTTCCGCGAATGTAACCCGTGGCTTCACGGCTGTCAACACTGCCTTGACACCTCAAAAGGCTTTAGCTACGCTTAAACAGCCACCCCAAGTGGGCCTGTAGCTCAGTGGTAGAGCGGTCGGCTCATAACCGATTGGTCACAGGTTCGAACCCTGTCGGGCCCACTCCTTACATAGCTGTCCAGCTATAAGTTTATTTCCTCTGCCCCTCCAAAAAAGGAGGGGTTTTCTTGTTTAGAGCGGATGGTTACTCAGAACTGTTTCATGGATTTCAGCTTGCTTTGGAGGTGTCTGGTCTTAGGCCAAGCACCATAAAGCACTACACCACTGATGCTAGGAAGTTCTTGGAGCATTATTCAGGTGGGCCTCCATCCGAAGTGACCCCAATGCATATAAGGCAGTACTTAGCTCTACTCAAGCAGAGGGTATCGGCTAAGACAGTCTATGAGGTGCAGCTAGCCCTACGTAAATTCTTCCGATTTCTAGTCGATGAGGGGGAAATAGCGGGTAGTCCCTGTGATGGGATAAAGCTGACGAGGTACAGGGTAGACCCTCAGCCCTTGTACAGCATGGACGAAATCAAGGCGTTACTAGCTTCCTGTGACTTGAATACCCCTTCGGGTATCAGGGATTACGCAATCATAATAGTGCTATTCGATACTGGCGTCAGGGTGGGAGAACTTATCTCTATGAGTCCCCCAGACTGGAAGAACCGCCTAGTCAAGGTAGATGGCAAGACTGGGGTTCGGTATGTCCCTCTGGGGCTGAGCTCACTGCAAGCGTTGGAGAGATATCTCAGGAAATGGAGCGTCTCCGATAGCCCAATGTGGAGGGGTAAGTACGGCCCTCTTACTACCTCTGGCGTACTTCAGATGGTCAGACGCCGATGTAGCAGCTTCGGTATACCGTACAAGGGCGTTCATGCTTTCAGGCGGTCTGCCGCTGCCCAGATGAAGCGTATGGGCATGAACGACAGCGACATCATGGAGATTATGGGGTGGGGGGAAGTAACGATGCTCAGACGTTATGTAGCTAGCGTGTCGTTAGAGTTGGCCCAGTCTGCTCACCGACAGTTCAGCCCAGTTGACTCCGCTGTGGCATTCAATATCCGGTAGATAGTCCGCTTCTACTTTTTCTTCTGCCTCCCTGCTCCCAAATCAGCCCCCTGCCAAACCTTCAGTGACTATCTACTTCCCTATCATGTCGCTAAAGTTGATTATCATGTCCCCATGTAGCTAACTACTCTATATCTGCTATATGCCTTCAGTGGCTCTGCGCGGGCCGTAGAGGCTAGGATTAATTAATAAAGGCTAGGGGCGCAGATATGGTATATCCCCTCCCGCCTCACGACGGCCTCATAAGCCTTAATAGCATCCTCGCTGCCAGGCCCCGCTGACGGTAGTATCAACAAAATCTGAACCACGCTTACAGGAGTTGTCGGTGATCAGTCTCAAAAGAAACAGCAAAGGTGTTCTTGTTAAAGCTACCGGACTCCGCACCCGGAATTCTTCCATTTATGTGCCGAATCAGACTGACCCTTTCAAGATAAGCCGAAGCAAGTTCAACGATTTCCTCACATGCAAAAGATGCTTTTACCTTGACCGTGTAAAAGGGTTAGTTTCGCCCTCAATGCCTGGATGGACACTGAATGAAACTACAGAC
>DCAW01000192.1 GCA_002313895.1 Dehalococcoidia bacterium UBA1123 | reverse complement strand
ATCACGGTTGACTCTGGTGAAGAGCTGATGGTCGAGACTTGGGACGCCTTCGAGGGCGTGCGTGACCCGGACGTCTTGCAAGCCAGATCTCTGAAAGGCCCGGCCACAGGGCCTATCTACGTCAATGGAGCAGAGCCAGGCGACGCACTGCGAGTAGATTTTATCTCGATAACTGCCAAAGAGGGCGCCACGCATATGGTGCTGCCCGATAGAGGTTTTCTGGAGGAGGAATACACCGATGCCTATCCAACAATCATGTCACTTGAGGATGGGAATTTGGTGATGCCCACCGGCGTTCGATTGCCCATCAATCCGTCTATGGGAGTGGTCGCCACGACTCCAACATATCCGCAACAGACCGCCAGCGATAGCGGGCCATACGGCGGCGATATTGACATGAAAGAACTTGTCGCTGGAAGCACGATTTACCTTCCGGTGTTCGTGCCTGGAGGGATGCTGGCGCTGGGAGATTGCCACGCTATCGTGGGCGATGGCGCTGTGGCAGGCACCGGCGCTGAATGCTCGTCTGACGCTCACATACGGGTAACTGTTGAGAAAGGGATGGGCATAACCAGCCCCAGGGCGCTCACGCCCGACCACTTTATTGTGCTATCTCATGGGGAGGAGCTTGGTCCGGCGATGAAGCAGGCCGTGAGGGACATGGTGGATTTTCTGGTGGAGGCCAAAGGCATGTCGGCCTATGACGCCTACACGTTGCTGAGCCTGGCTGGTGACATTCGAGTCTCCCGCACATTCCGCCCGATCAGTCCGGTGAAAATGATGCTCTCGCGGGTGGCTTTAGATCAGTTGGGATGAGTAAGCGCGAGTTCTCTCCCAACCCTCTGCCTCAGTTGGGTTGGTAACCAAAATGCGGCATAAATCGGCAACGAAACGGCCTGTGTTGACCATACAGTCGCCATCGGCATTGCAGTTAGAATCATGAAAACGAAAATACGGTTTCGCATCTTCATAGGAGTCTTCAATCTAGCCATCCCACACTCCCTGCCAATTATTTCCCGATTGAGCGCCGGATTGAACCAGGCCTCTGAAATTCGCTGCCTTCGACGGCGACATTTTCCGAACTCTGGTTAACCTCACAATATTTGACTGCTTCGTGCGGTCATCACAATGATAATCCGTCTGGCGATCACAAAATAGCAACTGGGTTGCTCGCAAAGCGTCGCCCTGGCGACACATCTAAGGAAATCGAACAGCGCATTTTCAGACGGTTTGGAGTGGAAGACAAAAAGAGGCATTTCATATTGACACGTTCACACGAAGTTTGACATTATTCACAGGCGAATTAAAGTCGCCCAGCAAACGCTGGATATTCAGGAGGCAAACATGACCGAGGATGGAATCAGGGACTGGCTTCGCGGGCCGATGGTCGCAGTGGCGACACCGTTCACCGAAGACTTTGAGCTCGATCTGGACGCCCTGCAGTCAAACATCCGATTCATGATCGACGGCGGCGTTCGCAATGGGCAGGGGACCCTGCTTGTCGGCGGCGCGGGCGGCGAACACCCTGCTCTCAACGTCTCTGAGCGCAAAGACGTTATGAGCGCCTCGGTTGAGGCGGCGAATGGCGAAGCGCCCGTGCTCACCAGCATCCAGCACACCGATCCTCGGTTAACACTCGAACTCGCTCAGCACGCCCGCAAGGCCGGCATCCACGGCGCGCAGCTTGGCCCCACGTACTATTACGAGCCTACAGAGGAAGACGCTTACCGCCTGTTCGAATACATCGCTTCCAAGTCGGACGTGATTCTGATGATTTATCACACATGGTGGGATGGACTAAGCATGAGTCGCGGACTGATTGAGCGCCTGGCTCGGTTCGACACGGTCCAGGCAGTTAAATGGTCCACGCCTGACGATGGACATTACCGAGACGTCATGACAAATCTGTCTGACGACCTTGTGTTCATCGACAACTCCGGCCAGCAAATCCTCAGTCACATTTATGGCGCGAGAGGGTTCATAACTCACCTGTCTGGATTCTGGCCCCAGTATCCTGCAGAGCTTTGGAGGAGATTAGAAAGCCGCGATTACGCAGGCGTGAAAGATCACCTGGCGGCGTTCAAGTGGAAGTGGGTGAAGTGGCGCAGCAAGGTGAGCCAGCTGACCGGCGGCGAAGGCCCATTCATCAAAGCTGCAATGGAAACGGTGGGTCTGCAAGTAGGGCCGCCCAGACCGCCATCTGTCAGGCCGACCAAGGAGTTGCTAGAAGAACTGAGCAGGCTTTTCAGAGAGTGTGGTGTTCCATATGTGGACGGTGGGGATCGCTAGTAGGCGACTTCCACGCGTCATTCGCTGTTTATGATCTAGATTTTAGCCACGACCAGCCGATTGGCAAGGAAGCTAAGCGCCACGCTCGTAAATCTGGATTCGGTGTCGGTTGCTTTCGGTGACGTATACCTTGCCTTCGACGTCCAGCTTTACCGACACAGGCCCCCAGAAATACTTTTCGGTATGAGCGGACTCCTCATGCGGGTCGCCGCCAAACAATTCGAGGTCGGGTTCCAGATTGGCTTTGGCTCTCGCATCTGCCTCCTCGGCATTTGTGCTCAAGAAATCTTGCGCCCATCTTGACACCGTGGCAGTCCCTCTGAGCTTGGTTAGGAAGTCGCCATCTGGGCCGAAAACCTGCACCCTCTCGTTGCCCCAATCGGAGACATATATGTAGCCTTCGCCATCCACCGCGACGCTGGACGGCCGATTGAATTGTCCATCCCCGTTGCCGGAAGAACCGAAGGCGCGAAGAAACTTGCCATCTGAAGAATACTTGCTGATCCGATCATTGCGCCAATCGGCGACGTAAACCTCGTCTCCGCCATCCACCGCGACACCCCAGGGTAGATTCAACTTGCCTTCGCCATCGCCTTTAGAGCCGAAGCTGAGAACGAACGCGCCGTCCTTTGTGAATTTCTGTATCCTGTGATTTCGGTGATCGGAAACGTAGAGATGGTCTTCGCCATCGAACGCCATACCCGAAGGCCCATTGAACTGGCCTTCTCCTACGCCTTTTGATCCCCAACTCCCGACAGACTTGCCCTCGCTGTCAAAGATGTTAATCCTGTGAGAGTATTCGTCGGCAACATAGACATGACCGTCACTGTCGACCGCGATCGCGGAGGGCAGTTTGAACTGTCCCTCATCTTCGCCGAACGAACCGAACGTTCCAAAAAAAGCGCTGTCCAGATCGTACGCAGTGACTCTCTGGGTCCGTGAGTCACCCACAAGCCCGCGACTTACGGTATAGATGCGCCCTTCTGGCCCGATAGCGGTGTCCGATGGAAACATGAATCCTCGGCCATCCATCGTGCATAGCCCGATTGTGTGACTGTACTTTAGAAAATCCATCTGATTGGTTGAAGCAACTGAACTGGTCATCGCGATTCTCCTCCGGGTTTGCCGATCAAACTCATCGAGATATGAGGCCTTTTACGTCCTCTGGAATTCAGGAACAGAGGCGACGAGCCGAAGCAGGTCTGAAACGTTTTTTTGAGTCTCATCTGAGGAATCCGCAGACCTCGACTCAAACGACTGGCTGGAAGCAAATCTCACAAGCGCGTTCTTGGTGTCTGGCGACACCTCGATTGCTCCCAATTGGTCCAAGCACTTATCGACAAGTCTCTCCGCAGAGATAGGCCCCGATTCGTCCTGGAGGATGTTTCGGACCATCGACTTCACGCCTGGTTTCTCCAGGTCGCCCAGTTGTTGCGCGGCAAAGTTGAGTCTTTCAATCAACGATCCCGTCTCAATCCATTCAACGCCCTGATGCCAACCCTCTACCGACGGTGGATTCAGAAGTTGTTGGCCCATGAAACTCATCTGAGAGTTGCGATCCCCGATCTCGATTGAAGGGCCATCGAACTCCTCCGTCAACCTGATTACCCCAGTAACCAGTTCAACAGGACTCTTGACCTTCCCATATCTGCGCTCCTCGGATTGGAAAAAGTCCGAATTGAACAGCACGCGCAACATCGAGCGAATGTCGTAATCGCTATCGAAGTAGGCTTGAGCAAGCAT
>DCAW01000070.1 GCA_002313895.1 Dehalococcoidia bacterium UBA1123 | reverse complement strand
CGCATGTTTGAGCGTCGTCTCCTAACTAACTTTTGATAGCTGAAGGCTGACAGCTATCCGTTCAGCGTTTGGTGAAGCTCGTGCATCGCGACCGGCAGGCCACGAGGTCGGAGTTCGGGGTGCATCTCCTCAGCGTCGGCCTCGCCCTCGATCTCGGGGATGGACTTGATTGTCACAAACACCGGGCCTTTGGTGTCGAACACCTCGTCGATTCGTGTTGTCAACTCTTCCAGGTCGTCGAACTCGAAGGACGCGGCGTAGCCTGCGGCCTCGGCCAATCCTGAGAAACTGAAATTCCCGGAGTTTGGGATGGGCTGGCCTCCGGTGACCGCGTAGACTCCGTTCTCCATCACGAAGTGATAGAGGTTCTCCGGAGCCTTCCCAGAAACCGTAATTAAGGTTCCCAGGTTCATCGCCAAACTGCCGTCGCCGTCCAAAACGATGACTTTCTTGTCCGGCTGCGCCAGGGCCACACCCAGGCCAATGGAGGACGCCTTGCTCATCGCGCCAGTGACGGGCAGGTCCAGGTCTCGGTTCTGGGTCACTCCAGCCCAGCCTTTTCCACCGGTCATGGTGGGTAGGACGATGGCATCGTCCCGGCGTGTCTGGATTGCGGCCATTGCGTCGTGCAGATTGATCATGTTTGTTCCTCGGAGGTACCAGGGTTCAGGTTTTCAAGTATCAGGGAGGGCTGTCAGCCACCAGTCTTGCCATTTTGAGTCCGCAGACGAAGAATCTGGTCGTCACCAACACGATCCCTGTTCCACAGACGACCAGATGCTTCGACTTCGCTCAGCATGACAACGAGCGATGCCAAGTCGGCCTATCCGTATTCGGCGCCCATCAGGCAGGCCACGGGGGTCTGCTTTTTCTCCGCTTCGTCGAAGGCGTTGGAGATTCGGTCCACGTCGTCGTCCGTCTCGACCAGGTAGTAGTCGATGCCCCAGGCGTGGAGAATAGGCTCAGTGAAGCGGGCCGCAGAGTCCAGGGTGACACCATGGCGGGTCCAGCCCCTGTATCCGACCATCATGACCATCGGGAAGCCGATGTCCAGGCCCAGGCCGCGAATGGAGTCTCCAGACTCAAACATGCCGGTGTTTTGAATCAGCACCACGGGCTTCTTGCCGCCGACCCACAGGCCCGCGGCGATGGCCATAGTCTCGGCCTCCCTGCACACAGGAACAAGCTCAATGCTGGACTCTGCCAGCATTCGCTCGTACAAGAAGTTGGTCTCGCTGTCAGGGAGCCACACGACATGGGTGACTCCGTTCTTCTTTAGTTCTTCGATAATTGGCTGAGGTGTCAGGTGTAGCTCGGCCATTGGCGCCTCTTTATGGATCATGCCTCGCGCGGCAGGTTTGGATTGACGACATTATAGATTCTGGTCTATGGAGGGTCAATTTTTTCTGCATTCCATCGACATTAGCAATCATCTTGACAGGCTGTCAGCTGCGACAACCAGATGAGCGTTGTAGAGGCAAAGAGACGCTGATACAATGCACCCGTTCTGCCCGGAGTTCGGATTCTTGCAGACAGGACGGTTCATTCAACACAGGAGAGTCGAAGTATGCCAGATTTCAAAGCTCAGGTCTTTGTGTGCGCCACCGTCGATGCCGAGGTCGATGGCCGACACTGCGGGTCCAAAGGAGGGTCGGAGATTCGCGCGAAGTTCAATCGTCAGATAGTCGAGCACGGACTGATCAGCACGGCGGCGGTCAACGGCGTCGGTTGCACCAGCCAGCACGGCCTCTGCGCGCAAGAGGAATGCAGCGTCATTGTGATTGGCCCTAAAGCCGAGATGGGGGCAACATGGTACGTGATCTCACCCGACGACGTCGATGAAATCATTACTGAGCATCTGATCGGCGGTCGAGTTGTGGAGCGCCTGGTGAACAAGGAACGCGCCGTCAAATTCAGTTAGTTTCGTTTTCGGTAACGCACGCCACACGAGAATCGACAACTTGAACAAACTGAGGTGGAGGAGGGTTTCAACCCCTCGCTTACGGCTTCTGCTCTAGCAAAGTTAACGACTACGTAATCTCAAACACTTCGCCGAAGCTGTAGGCGTTCCATTGGCCCTGCTGATACACGGTCACGTCACCGGGGCCGTAAACCGTCCACCTGCCATCCGGCGAGCCGAGACATCCTGTGCGTCCGTCCACTCCGAACACGGCGCGCAGGCCATCGGGAGTCGTGGTGGCTAGCTCTCTGGATACCGTGGCCGGGTCTGCGCGTTCGTGGTGAGGCAGAGTCGCGATTCCCTCGGCGATTCCCAGGGCTTCGCGCCACTGTCGAAAGCGCATCCAACTGCCCATGACCATCGCGCCTGCGCTGGAGCCTGCGATCACGGCTCCGCGCTCCAGTGCGTCGGTCATTCGGGCCAGCAGAAGAGAGCCATTCAGGCTATCAAGAAGATGGGCAGGGTTGCCTCCGGTCATGTAGATAACGTGGGCGTCATTGACCTCGGAGGCCATGCCCTCGTCGTTGGCATTGGTGCCGTCCAACACCATCAACGAGGATGCGTCGGCGCCAAGCTCAGAGAAGTACCCCACTCCATTGGATGCCGCCTCGGACGGATTCTGGTGAGCCGCCGCAGTGGGGATGACAAGCAGCTTCGGGCGTTCAATTCCGATGGCCTCCAGCATTGCGCGGTCGAAAACCTCGCATCCTGACCTGAACTCATCCCCTCCCACCAGCGCAATATATCCTGGCATTACGTAGCCTCCGTAAGTTGATCTGCCTAAGATTCTACCAGAGCGCATGACCGTCGATTCACACGACAACGACCAGCAATTCTTGACACCTGAAAACCTGATGGCATCGCGGCTTCAGATCGTCAGAAAACAACCCCACACCGCAGTCTTCTGTTGCGGTACAGTTAATCTGAGATGAACGCTACGCGGCTTGTGATATAAAGCGCGAGGATTGGCTGCGGGCAGACTATCTACGACTAATGGGGGGATATTTATGCGACGCACTATGTCACTGTGGTGAACCGCAATCATGTTATTCGTGATAGCTGCCGCCGTGCACGCCTATCGAACCAAACAATCTCACGGCAGATATTACAACGTGCCACTCGAGTTCAGAATTCCCACCATCGAGCGCGCGAAGAATCGCGTCTGGAATCCCAATGACCGACGGCTGTTCAATCCCAACATCTTTGGTGTGGGCTGGACGCTGAACTTGCACGAAGCAGCCCGTCGTCTGAACATAATCGAGGAACCAGCAGACAGCAGCGTCTGAGAATCAATGATTCCCAAGATACTTGTTGTCGACAACAACGACTCGATAACGCTGCTGCTCTCGTTAACTCTGAAGACCGAAGGCTGCGACGTTGAAACTGCCGCCGACGGCATGGAAGCGTTCCAGAAATTCCAACTCAACGAGCCTGAAGTTCTGGTGACCGATTTGGTCATGCCAGAAATGGACGGCCAGGAGTTGTGTCGTCGAGTTCGCAAGATATCCGGCGTGCCAATCCTCATAATCACCGGCGACCTGGGCGGACACAACGACGCCGACACCCAGCGCCATCTGGGGGCCAACGGATACCTGACCATGCCCTTCGACCTGGAAGTCTTCGCTGCCCAGGTCAAAAGCCTGCTGACCAACTGGAGAGAAAGCCAGTCCCGGCCTCAGAGTCTGGATGACGAGGCCGAATCGATCTCTTCGTAACGCTGTTCGACGACAAAACCGCCCTCAAACATTTGCGAGCCTGAGCGGCGCGGCGTTACAATATATTAACTCAACGCGACGTCGTTCGCATCCACAATGACAAGAGGCCAACGATTAGTTCGTTGCCCCACGCGCTGACTCGCGAACAGGTAGCATTAGCAGTCTGTTCACAAACGGGTCGCCAGACCCAGATTTCGTGCCTAATGCCCGGTGGTGTAGAGGTAGCACAGCGGACTTTGGCTCCGCTGACCCAGGTTCGAATCCTGGCCGGGCAGCCATTTCAAAAAGTAACGGAATCACTCCACTACCAATTCCACCCCAACCGAAACTCAATCAGTTCGGGGCACTGGTGAGCAGGAAGCCACCGTCGACAGGCAGGGTGATTCCGGTGACGAATTTTGCCTGGTCGCTGGCCAGGAACACCGAGGCCCAGCCGATGTCCCAGCTTTCACCTTCGACCGGCAGGGGTGTCGAGGTCTGGCGCGTTTCGCGGGCGTTGGCAGAGCCTCCCGAAGCGACTCTGGGGGTCCACATGAGGCCGGGCATGATGCAGTTGACTCTGACATTTTCTTCAGCGTGATCGAGGGCCATCGCTCTGGTCAGTCCCACGACGGCGGACTTGTTGACGGTATAAGGGGCAGACGATCTCCCCGCTTTCGGTCTCAGAGCGGTCACGGATGACACGTTGATTATGGCCCCGCCTCCGCTGGATGCCATGTGGGGTATGGCGTAACGACTCATATTGATCATGGACATCAGGTTGATCGACATGCTGGCCTGCCATGCTTCCTCTGTGGCCTCCACGACGCTACCGCTGCCTGCGCCGCCGCCCACGTTGTTGTGCAAGATGTGGATGCCGCCGAATCGCTCAACCGCCGCGTCGATCGCCTTTCTGCAATCTTCGCCGTCGGTCACGTTGGCGGTGGCGGTGATCGCCTCACCACCTTCCTCTTCGATGATCGCTCTGGTGGCATCAGCCCACTGCTTTTCCGCGTCCACCAGCACGACTTTCGCGCCCTCTCGCGCCATGAGGATTGCCACGGCAGCTCCGTTGCCTACGCCGCTGCCGCCGTAGGTTCCAGCTCCGCTTACGACGGCGACCTTGCCTTCTAGCCTGGGCGCCGGGTTCCTGTCGGTGTTCGAGTTCATGAGACTTGCCTCACTGGATTTCAGTTACTTTCTTCTTCGACGACCTGAAGATACATGAACGCGCCGGTGAAGATGGTCGCGTCTTCACAATGGCCACCGATAATCTCGCCTGAAGGACGGGCCGCGGCGACGTGTATATGCACTCGAATGCCACCTTCTGGCAGAGGCTGAACGTAGCCTTCTGCGCTCACCAACTCCAGGTTCGCGTCTATTGTGTGACGCTCGAACTCAGGGCCGTTTTCGTCGCGCCTGCACAGGTTGCGGAGCTTCAACTGGGTGAAGCTCCCTATGCATGATGTGATAATCGCCTCGCGAATGCCTTCCGAGTGTGCCAGGTCTTCGAGGGCCCCGTTCAACGATTCTCCAGGCTGAAAGCGATGGTAGATGATTCGCGACTTATTAGCGTCCCATTGTTGTGTCATGGCATGTTCTCCTGTGGCTACATTCAGGGCGGTTCCAAACGAAACAATTATGCCGTCATCGTCTGGCGTACTTCAATTCTGGGATGGCAACTTCGGCCAGTATATCGTGCTAGAACGCCCTTGTGAAACCGAGCCTCATCATGCGTCATGAGCCCTTTGTTCCAATGCTGTGTCACGGAACGGACGATAGAAGAAGACAAAATCCAAGCTCGGAAGAACGCTGGATGAACAGAGCTAATGCGCTCGCCTAACCCAGCGCTCCCTGCCAGACCAGGCGAATGCCTAGGAAGAGCACGACCACCAGCAGCAGGCGAAGAATCCACGGACCACTGACCCGATCTGCCAGTCGTGCGCCGATCTGCCCTCCCAGGACCAAACCAGCTCCTGTGAGCGCGAAGGTCGGCCACCATTCGACGTGACCCAGCGCCGCGTGGGTGGCCGCTCCTGCTGTGGCGTATATCGAAAGCGCGAATATCGAGGTTGCCGCGGCCACTCGCACCGGAAATCCGAACGCCGAAATCAGTATCGGAGTCCTCAGGAATCCCCCTCCTGTGCCGAAGAAGCTGGATATGAACCCCAGGATCACGTTGAAGGATGTCGCCAGCATTTCGTTAAATTCGTAGCGGTACTCTTCGCCGTCTTCGGTGACAATATGCCTGCTTCGGACTGTGGCAGCAATCATGTGAGTGGGTTTATCTGTTCGATTGCTTTCAGGAATATTGGGGCGAAAGGCTAGCTGCACGGCTAGCACCAGGAGCAGAATGCCGAACAGGATTCGGAAGGTCGATGGAGCCACCGCGCCGACGCCGAAGGCCCCCATTACTGACCCGGGAACAGCCGCCGCCGCGAAGAGCAGGCCGCTGCGATAGTCCACAAGTTTCATAGCGCGATAGGCTGACGCTCCGGAGATGCTATTGATGGCGACAGAGGCCAACACCGTGCCAGCCACGACCTCCGGTTCTAGATCAAGAAACAAAAGAAGGATTGGGCCGAGGATGAATCCGCCGCCGGCCCCCACAAGAACCCCATATGCGCCGGTGCCAATTCCCAACAGTGCCAGCAACAAGAGTTCCATAAACTACGCGGCCTCTAACAGGAGCAGTCCGACAACCTGCGCAGAGTTTCTTGCACAAGCTCTTGTGGAACATCATTGCGAGTGACGGCGTTGCCGATGCCGTCAAGAAGCACCCATCGGATGGAGCCGGACGCGACTTTCTTATCGGACATCATCGCATTGCGGACAGCCTCGACGTCCATGCCGGCGGCGCAAAGGGGAAGGCCATAAGTTTTCAGGATGGCACGTTGTCGGGCCACCTCTTCTGAAGACATCATCCCCAGGGCTTCGCCTATATAGGCCGAACCCATCATGCCAATGCTGACCGCCTCGCCGTGCAGGTAGCTGCCATAGCCAGTGGCGGCTTCGATGCCGTGGCCTATGGTGTGCCCGTAGTTCAACAGCACTCGGAGTCCCAGCGTTTCTCGCTCGTCCTGAGACACGATGTTTGCCTTGATCGCCACGCTGCGTCGAATCACGTCTGTGGCGATTTCAGACTCCAGAGCCAGAATTTCTTCGGACTGGTTCTCAAAGGTTGAGAGCAGGCCTTCGTCCAGAATAAGGCCGTGCTTGAGCGCCTCGGCCCAGCCAGAGGTTAGCTCCCTCTGAGGTAGGGTGGTCAATATGGAGACGTCCGAGAGGACGAATTTGGGCTGGTAGAACGCGCCGACAAGGTTCTTGCCCTGGGGCAGGTCAACAGCGGTCTTGCCTCCGATAGACGCATCCATCATAGCCAGCATACTGGTCGGAACCTGAGCGAAGGGCATGCCTCGAAGGTACGTGGCGGCCACGTAACCGGCCAGATCGCCGACGACGCCTCCTCCTAGAGCGACGATCAGGTGGCCGCGCTCGGCCTTGTGATCGGCAAGCCAGGTGTAGATGTGCTGGGCGTTCTCCAGGGTCTTGCTCTGCTCGCCGGGCGGGATGAAGAACTGGTGGGTGGGGATACCCTCTGCCTCCATCGCGACCTGCGCTCGGTGGGACTGGAGATACAGGCCTCCGTCTGAGATTATGTAGGCTACAGGCGGGTCAAGTGTCTTCTTGATACGCTTGCCCAACTCGTCCAGAATGCCCCAGCCGACCCACAGCGGATAGTCGCCCGAGGACGTTCGAACCTCAGCGGCCAGATCGCCGTTGGCATTAGTTCGGGAATGCTCTGGGATTCGACTGCTCGTCAATTTCCATCCTCTGACCACCTCGCTGGCGGCCTCTAGGGGCGTCAGGTGGTCAGTGTGAACTGTCCAATGGGCCAGAGTATAGTTGAACTGTCGCTGTTCCTTCAAGGAGCGTATGCGGTTCAGAGCGTCATCGGCATGGAGCATCGGTCTCGTCGCGATGCCGTCAGACTCTTTAGCGGTCTGGCCCTCCAGCCTGCGGAAGATTGTTTCCGGCCTGCCCTCCAGAAGCACCACGACGCCGTTTGACTCCATCACCCGGCGGTTGGTCTCGTCCATGATGATGCCGCCGCCGGTGGAGATCACCTGACGGGAATTTCGGGCGACTGTCGCCAGGGTTTCGCTCTCGAGCTTGCGGAATGCAGGTTCGCCATCCTGAGAGAAGATGTCCTCAATGGCTTTGCCTGCTGAGACGACGATTTCATCGTCGGTGTCAACGAATCGCCAACCTAAAAGGCGGGCGACTTCCTTGCCTGTGGTTGTCTTGCCGGTCCCTGAGAATCCGGTGACGAAGATGTTATCTCTGGATCGATTCTCGGTCATCGGGTTTCAGCTTTCGGCCAGTCACGAACACAAAGGATTGCGCGCATTATCGCAGGGGATTTACAAAAGCCCAAAAAGCATGACACACAATTGCGTGTTGGATTCAGCTTGCCTATTAAATTAGATGTTTTGAGAGTGAGTCTGGTGAGGCTTACTCGTCCTCGAAGCCTTGTTCGCTCAAAAAGGTCACAGCGGCCTGAACTGTGGCTATTGATTCTGCGGCTTCGTCCGAAATCTCCAGTGCGTTGTCGTCGGTGCTGAACTCTTCTTCGAAGGCCATGATAAGCTCTACGAGGTCCAGCGAGTCGGCGTTCAGGTCTTCCATGAAAGACGCCTCTGGAACCACCTCAGATTCATCGACACTGAGCTTTTCCGCGACTACTGCCTGAACTCGCTCCAATACTGTTGCCACTGTGCTACCTCCGTGGGAGAAATGATGAAATTACGAAAACTATCGGTTGGTGGCGGTCTCCATCACCGACCCCAACACACCGTTGACAAACTTGGGGGAACTCTCTGACCCGAAAACCTTTGCCAGCTCCACCGCCTCGTTGATGGCAACCTTGGGCGGGGTCTCGGTATCCATGACCATCTCGTAAATGGCCATTCGCAGCAAATTACGGTCGACCACGGCTATTTGATTCATCGGCCAGCTTGGCGCGAATCCCGAGATGATTTTATCTATTTCCGGGAGTTTTTCAAGCACGCCACGGGAGAGCGTTTTCAGAAACTCTTCGGCAGATTGAGAGAAATTCTCATCCACCACGCGGCGATCCAAGACATCCTGCGCTTCGTGACGCACAGAATCGACTTCGCATAGCACTTGCAACACGGCTATGCGGCTCATGCGCCTGGAGGTCGAGACTTTTGTGTATGTCATAGTTGTCACTGCGCTTCTGGGTGTCCCGTTAGCATTCCCTGATTAGAGTATATTATTGCAAACGGGGGGCGGGTCATCGACCCGCCCTCACATCCCTTATCCTGGGACTATCTTCGCACATTTGTAAGGTGTGCGACTATATTTGTCTTGGAATCAGTTCCTGCGGAGCGTCATGATGGATTCGAGGTCTGCGACGTTGGCAATCACCGCTCTGCGGTTGATGCGCTTGACCATGCCACTGAGTGCGCGACCGGGGCCGATCTCAATGAAGCTATCGACGCCCGTGCCCATCATATAGTCCACCGACCGCTTCCACTGGACGCACCCAGAAACCTGTGCGACCAACTCTTCCTTGATGCTGTCGGCGGTGTTCAGAGGGTCACCGGTGCAGTTGGCGACGATGGGAACTGTGGGGTTGTGGAAATCCATGCTCTCAATGGCCTCAACCAGTCCTGCCCTCGCAGGCTCCATGAGGCCGGAGTGGAACGCGCCGCCCACTCGGAGCGCGATGACTTTCTTGGCTCCTCTGGCCGCAGCCAGGTCCATTGCCTGCGCGATGCCCATGCGGTCGCCGCTGATGACAATCTGTTCGGCGGTGTTGATGTTGGACACCCACACGCCTGTCTCGCGGGCTACCTCTTCCAGGGCCATCTGGTCCAGCCCCAGGATGGCTGCCATTGTGCCGGGGTTCTGGTCGCACGCATCCTGCATCAACTGGCCGCGCATCTGCACCAGCTTTGTGGTGTCAGCGACATCCAGCACGCCCGACACTGCCAGCGCTGTGTACTCGCCCAGACTGTGGCCTGCCATGACTATAGGTTGGGGCATCTCGTCCAGGTCCAGGTTTTCCTCCATCGCCTTCACGCAGGCGAGGCTGACAGCCATGATGCCAGGTTGGGCGTTGATGGTCTGCCTGAGATCGTCCTCAGGGCCTTCGAACAGGACCTTTGTGAGAGACCTGCCAAGAGATTCGTCAACCTTGTCGAATACCTCTCGCGCCGCAGCCGAGTTGTCGTAAAGCTCTTTTCCCATTCCAACCGCCTGCGCCCCCTGACCGGGGAACAGGTAAGCAACCTTTGGTCCCTGGGCTTTCGTCTGGAAGGTCAAGGTCATCTAAAACTCCTAAAAATTCCGCGTTTGTTTAGACCGATACCTCTGGCAATCAATGAAATGAAAAATGGCGATGCCAAAAGCCTGAGAATAGCTAAACTACGGAGTCCGTGGGCACGACCTCTCTGCCGTTGTAGTAGCCACAGTTGGGGCAGACCCTGTGAGGAAGCCTGACGCTCCGGCACTGTGGGCAGGTCGAGATGGCCATGCGCTTGAGGAAGTGATGCGCCGAACGTCCGGCCTTTCGCTTCTTGGAGTGTTTTTTCTTTGGAAGTGGTGGCATTTCGTTTCCTTTTTCGTCTGCGGCCTTTTCTTAGGGAAACGGCCGCACTGGTTTGCGATGTTGGTTAGCCGTCCTGTGAAGAGTTCCCCACCATGTCAAGCAGAGCGCCCCAACGCGGGTCACGAAGGGCGGTGTCGCACTGGCACACAGAGTCGTTTAGGTTTACCCCACAGTTGGGGCAGAGACCGGCACAGTCTGATTTGCAGAGAGGTTTCATAGGAAGGTCTAGCGAGGCATACTCTTGGACCATCGGTGTCAGGTCCAGCATCTGATTTTCGTCTATGTATAGCGTGTCATCGTCAGCGTTTTCGGGTTGCGACCGGCCGCCTGTGGCAGGATCGAGAGCAGGAAAATACTCTTCCTCAATGTCCATGTGCACCGACTGACTGAACGGCGCCAGACACCTATCGCACTGGTTCACTACATCCGACGTGAACAAGGCGCTAACCCAAATACTCCTGGTCGTTTTCAACAATCTGACCTCGCCGGAAACGAGGTCTTCCCTGGAATTATCGAGGAGGCCAATTCGTTCGTCCAACTCGTATTCTCGGACGGACCCACTGGCTTCCATTAGAAGCTGAGACACATTCAGGAGCATAACTCACACCCCCAATAATGGATATCAACCAAAATCGTATCTAATGAAGTTTAGGGATGTGCTCAGTGAGTGTCAAGATTGAAATAGTTCTTAAATTAGTAAATTTTGCTTCATGTATGGACTGCCATGCCAGAACAAGCGTCAGGACAGGCCCACTCGACCCAGTCCGCCAACCGCCCCGTCTCCGACCAGGAAGCCTCGGATGTCGGCGGCGTACTTGACCTCGGAGTCGTCCTCTGGCTCGTAGCCCAGCATCTTGCGTGCGCTGGTCAGCGACCAGAAGGCGCGGGTGTTGTTGCTGATGCCATAGACCACCAACCACGGGACGCCGTGCTCGTTCTCGATGTTGGGAGCCTCCGCCGCCTTGGCGAAAAGTTGAGTGATGTCGCGGGGACTGATGTACGCCCCCAGGTCGCGTTTGTAGTTGGCGGCGTCGCCTTTGTAGCTCTCCAGAACGATGTCGCGGGGCGCGCCGATTCTGACCATGACGACGCCCATCCTGCGCTGATCGCTCTGCGAGCCGCCCGTGTGGTCCTCTCCGCCGCTGGAACTTCCGAACCCCATGCCCCCGCAGGCGAACAGGAAGCCCATATGCTCGTAAGTGGCCTTGGCCCAGCCGTAGAAGTTGTCGGAGAGGGGGAGCGTGTATGGGTCCAAGACTTCCATCTGACGTCGGTGGATCAGGGCGTGCTCGTACCAGTCGGAGGCGTGGTTGGAGCTTGCGATGACAACGCGAGGCACTCCAGCGTCGTATGCTGAGCGTAGAACATTGTATGCCATCTCGACGTTTTGCTTCTCTTCGGCGAAGTGATCCAGAGGGTTGTCTGCGGTCCTGCGCTTGTAGCCCAGATGCACCACGGCATCCACGCCCTTGAAGAGATGGGCGTACTTTGAGCGGTCCGGATCGATGAGGTCGGCAATCTCCACACCCTCGACCCTGTCGCCGTTTCGGTTCACCCCGTTGACGTCAACCAACACCATCTCGTAGTTCTCGCGGAAGGTGGGCAGAAGCTGGTTTGCGATGTATCCGGTGGCGCCGGTCATCAGGATTTTGTTCACCATGTTCAGGCTCCTTTGAAGGTCGTCAGCTAAACGTTACGCATCCACCTCGATGCGAAGACGTTTGTTAATCCGGCCCTTGCTTTCGTGACCGACGACTCGGATGTGCCCAACCTCACTGGTGTTGTGGACGTGGGTTCCGCCGTCGGCCTGGAGGTCCAGTCCCGTGATGTCCACGGTGCGTATCTCTTTGATCTGCGGAGGCAAGAGGTTGATCTTGGTGCGGATGAGGTCTGGAATCGCGAACGCTTCTTCGGGGGACAGGTTGCCGATCTCGATGTCGCGGGCGGCCTCGACCTCTTTGTTGATAAGCCCTTCGACCTCGTGGGCGAACTCGGCAGTCATGTTCTCGAACTCGAAGTCCATCCGCGCTTTGAGAGGCTCCATGTTGCCTCCTGTGACCTGCGCTCCGTAGTCGCGCCACACCACGCCGCAGAGGATGTGCAGCGCCGTGTGGGTTCGCATTAGCTGGTAGCGACGCTCCCAGTCCAGAGCCCCGTGAACTTTAGTTCCGACAGGCGGAAACTCTCCGTCCAACTCGTGGACATACTCGCCATCGGTGCGTCGGATGCGCTTGACCGTAACCTCCTGATCGTCGAACGTTAGCGTTCCGGTGTCGGGGGGCTGTCCGCCGCCGCCGGGATAGAAGGCGGTGCTGTCCAGCACGACGCCCTTGCCAACGACCGCCGTAACCTCAGCGTCGAACTCTTGAAGGTAGCTATCCTCGTAACACAGAATCTCTGTCATTACATCATCCCTTAATAATTAAATCTCAGAACTCGCCATTCTGAACGGATGTGAAGAATCTCGTCGTGAATAGGGCAACGGTTGTTCCACGGACGACCATATGCTTCGCCGCGACTCAGCATGACGACGGTTTTTCATCGTTGGAGGTGTTAGCGGAAACCGATATGGAAATTCCCTCCACGAGACAGTGGCATCCCGTCTGTCGAAAGAAGTGCAGACCACCCTGTGTTGACGGTTAGCGCCAACTGCGCAGCTCTGGACGTTCAGTGGTAGTAAGCAAAGATGTACCGGTGTGCTCAGAGTCATCCAATCCCAGGCTCTTGGGCTCAGGGCGGTTGCGTTTTGCGTCATCCATTGGCGCTTCCCAACTCTAAATATCTACTCACGTTGTTCCCGATAAATTTGTGACGCAATCGGAGACATTACGTGCCTCCGATTGCGACTCTTCATGCCAATTCCCACCTTAGTCGTGGGGCTCCTCGTTGGTGAGGACCAGGCTACCGGCGGCCATGAACATGCCTCCGACGCCCTGGACGAAGGACGTTTTGACGCCTTCGACCTGGTGGGCGGCCTCGCCTCGGACCTGGCGGACGGCCTCCTGGATAGCGTACATCCCGTACATGCCCGAGTGAGTGTATGACAGCCCGCCGCCATTGGTGTTCATCGGCAGCTTGCCTCCGGGGGAGGTGTTGCCCTCTTCGATGAAGGCTCCGCCCTCGCCTCGACCCACGAAGCCCAGGTCTTCCAGGCCGTAGATAGGCAGGTGAGCGAAGGCGTCATAGACCATTAGGTGGTCTATGTCATCATGGCTGACGCCCGACTCCTCGAAGGCCTTTTTACTGGAGGTCTGGAACGCCGCCGAGTGGGTCATGTCGTACATCTGACTGACGATAGGGGTCTCCACCGATTCGCCCGTGCCCATAATGTAAACGGGAGTTGTGGGAAAGTCTTTGGCTCTGTCTGCGCTGGTTATGATCAACGATCCTCCGCCATCGGTCACGAGGCAACACATGAACAGGTTGAATGGGTAGCTGATCATCCGGCTGTTGAACACGTCGTCGACGGTTATCAGGTCGCCGAACATGGCTCGTGGGACTTTGTTGGACCATTTGCGCTGGGCGACGGCAACCGAAGCCAACTGCTCCAAGGTCGTCCCTGTTTCCTTCATGAACCGCAGGACGCCCATGCCGAACAGGGTGGGAGGCCCCAGAGGGCCATAGATGCTTTCGAACTGGCCGGGGTAGGAGTTGTCAAGCTGCCCGCCTCCGCCGCGTCTGGCCACTCCCACACGACTGCGCCCACTTTCGCCCATGGCGCAGAGAACCGTTTCGCACAGGCCCGATGCGACGGCAGCCGCAGCGTGCCGAACGTGGATGAGGAACGATGTCCCACCGACGGATGTGTTGTCAATCCACTTGGGAACGATGCCCAGGTAGTTGGAAAGGATGGCTGGGTTCATGGTGCTGGCGATGCCATCAATCTGGTCGACGCCGATTCCGGCGTTGTTCATGGCGTTAACGGCAGAGTCGATGTGAAGTTGGGTCTCCGAAGTTTCTGGAAGCACGCCGATCTCGGTGGTCTCGGATGCTCCCACTATTGCTGCCTTGTATCTGAGTGACATTTTTTGTATTCCTTGTGGAGACAGCCGCCAGCGGTCAGCCTTCAGCTATCAGATTTTCGATTCGTTTCCCGATGTGTCTTGCGGTTATTCGCTTGCCATACTGAGTGAAGCGAAGTATCTGGTCGACGCAATTCAGCGTTTGTCCTTCAAGGGCAGATTCTTCTACAACTGTCTCAGAACGACAACGGCGTGCCTACGCAGGCTTCCACTTGGGAATGGTGACATCGGGCAGGACATCGTCGAATGTGACCTCCAGCGCCATGTCCAACACCAGGTTTTCGGGGGTGTTCTCGATGCCAACGATGTTGGTCATCATCCTCGGCCCTTCTTCAAGTTGGACGACGGCGATGGCGTAGGGGGCCTCGTCCTGGAAGCCGGGCGCAGGCCGATGATTGATCATGTAGGTGTACAGTGTCCCCTTGCCCGAAGCCTGGAACCAATCGAGGTTCGAGGACGTGCATTTCGGGCAGTGGAACCTGGGATAGTGGAATACGTGGTCGCAGTCCGTGCATTTCTGAATCCAAAGTTCGTGCTCTCGGACCTTCTCCCAAAAATACGCCGTCTCCGGCACCGGCTCCGGTATCATCTTGCCGTACTCTTGCTCCTGAGTCATCTTTCGATTGCCTCCTTCGGTATGAAAATATTTGCAAGTGAAAATCGCCCCCATTGTACTAGGGAGCAACGCTTATGAACACCTGCGCGTAGGTATTCAGGTGTCAGGTCGTCAGGCGTCAGGTCATTCAGAGTTGTCGCGAAGATTCTGACCCGCATTGGACGACAGTTGTGCCATCAGACGCCAAATACTACACACTATCAGGCATCGGCGTTTCCCTGACACCTGACACCTGATAACCTGGCACCTAACAACCTGAACACCCGACATATGGAGATTCAAAAATGTCCACCACCAGCTTCGACCTGTCAGGCAAGGCTGCGATCGTCACCGGAGGCAACGGCGGCATCGGCCTGGGTATTGCCAGAGGACTGGCCCAGGCGGGAGCCAACATCGTCGTGGCCGCTCGCAACCAGCAGAAAACAGATTCGGCCCTTGAGGAGCTTCGTGGCCTGGGAGTGATAGCCATCGGCGTGCCTACAGAGGTCACTGACGAAGGGGACGTGGCGAATATGGTCAGAGCCACGATGGATGAGTTCGGACGGGTGGACATTCTGGTGAACAACGCGGGAATGAGCATCCGCAAACCGCCTCAGGACTACACAATGGAGGAGTTCGAGCGAGTGATAGACGTCAACCTGAACGGAACGTTCCTCTGCTCCCGCGACGTCTACGAACCAATGAAGGAAGCCGGAGGCGGAAAAATTATTAATATCGGCTCGATGACGTCAGTGTTCGGAAGCGACTGGGTGGTACCGTACTCGGCCAGCAAAGGCGGAGTCGTCCAGCTAACCAAGAGCCTGGCGATAGCATGGGCGAAGGACAACATCCAGGTCAACGCCATCTTGCCCGGCTGGATACACACCGACCTGACGGCGCCGATCAAGACCGACTATGCCGAGAGATACGAGACCATCAGGTCGAGAATACCTCATGGTCGGTGGGGCGAGCCGGAGGAGATGGGCGGGTGCGCCGTGTTTCTGGCTTCCACGGCGTCAGACTATGTGACAGGCGTCAGTATCCCCATAGACGGCGGCTACGTGGCGTTTTGAGTTCACGCAGTTCAGCCCCTAGTCGGAGACGGCTGCGCCTGTCTTCGGTTGTCTGTCCAGGGTTTGCCGAACTTTGAGAGCCAACTCTGGAAGAGTGACGGGCTTGTGGAGGAATGAGCCATCCGGTTCCAAGACACCCTGATCCGATACACTAGTGTCGGGATAGCCTGACATATAAAGCGCTCTGCCGTCTGGGTAGGCGATGTGGTACATTTCGGCCAGTTCTTGACCTCCCATGATAGGCATAACCATGTCAGTGAGCAGCAGGTCGATCAGCCCGCTGTGGCCTTCTATGACCTCCACAGCCGCCGCCTCATTGGGTGCGTTCAAAATAGTGTATCTCTGATGCTGAAGCGTCTCTGCGATGAGTTGTCTGACGACCAGTTCATCTTCAATAACCAGCACCGTCTCAGTCCCCGTGAACAGACCGTCGATCCCGTGCGGCTGACTTGAATGCTGGGCCACGTCTTCAGCAGAGTACGTCGCGCAGTTTATCCTACTCTATCTGCTGACTGTTGACGCTAAGCCAGCGGGACTGACGCAACTCGATATATCAGCATTGCCATGTGAACTTCCAGACCTGGCCGTGACGGCTGGATGCTGGATAAAAGACGGGACACACGTCAATGCTAATCTGCCGGTTCCGCAGGTCGCAGGACACAGATTTGTGCAATGGGAGGTAGACGGGGTTCCTGTCACAACGAACCCTCTGAATTTAGACAAAGTGATCGACGGGCCATCCGTTATTTTCGCGGTATATGAACCGTTACCCGACCACCCGACGGCCGCGCCCAACAGTTGGGATGCAGGATCAGACGCCGCCACAACGATCTGGACAGTGACCAACCCAACGACAGGCGCGTTGCTGGACTGGTTGACGCATCTTGGCTCAAGGCGGAATTCGCTGCTAGTAGTGATGACCCCAACGGCACTGGAGTTCTCAGCCCTGGTGAGTCTTTGAGCATCCCGCTGCTCGTCAATCGTGACGACCTCAGGAGTGGCGCTTACTCTGGCAGCGTGTTTTTCGATTACTCGGAAAACACTGGCATTTCGGGTTCTC
>DCAW01000157.1 GCA_002313895.1 Dehalococcoidia bacterium UBA1123 | reverse complement strand
ACCACCTGTCCAGTTTCTGGGGTCCACCTCAGACGTCAGCCGAGTTCTGGGCGGCGAAAAAGTCGTTGGCCGCGCCCTGCACAGTAAAGGCGCGCCTTCCCTCTGACCTCTGCCTCGTTGCTGGCCTCTTTCGTGCCGCTGACGGCGGGGACCACTATGCCAGCCAGAATTCCTATGGTCGTCATAACCGTCAGCAGTTCTATGAGCGTAAATCCACGTTGCGAGTTGAGTCTGCCATCCCTCAAATCCTGCTCCTTCAAAAACAAATACCTCTCCAGTCACTTAGCAGAGCCGGCGGTTAGGATGCCGCAGGCGCATGCCAGGAATGGATGAGTTGACCCTCGCACAAGATCATATGAAACACGGGTTGGATGGTGAACTGCACCAATGGGGCGAATATCGTCTGGTGATGGGTTAGCGACGCAGGAAGAGGTAGAGAGCGGGTATATTAAGAATTGCAGATAAGAGTCGTCTAGAACTGAAGGGCTAGAGAACTTCTTTTAGAGCAATCCGAAGCTCCTCCAGCGGCGCGAAGGACTCGAAGCGTCCGGTCACGATCCCGTCTCTGTCGACCACGAAGGACCACTCGGTGCTGGGCAGGTTCCACTCCAGCACGGTAGGAGAAAGGGCCGCCCGATCCAGGTCTCCTTGAATCTCTTCTGGATTGTCGTAGAAATCTACGTGGATGAAGTTGGCCTGGTCTTTGAATTCGTCCTTCAATTGCTGAAGCACCTCGACCTGTGGCCCGCAGACCGCGTTGGTGCAGAACGCAGGGCTGGCCATGACGATCACGGTTGGCAGTCCAGACTCCGCGGCTTCAGCAATGGTTAGCTGATATAGGTCCGGGTCCTGCAACGATCCTGTGGATATCTGGGTCAGCCTCTCGACGTCAGTCATCGTCTTGCTCTGGCTCCTGACCGCAGGATCGCCCAAAGCGGGCGCCGAGGTGGCCGATGCCACCTCGAAGTACAACTCTACGTTGCGAGCCGCGCCATCGTCGTCCTGAAATCGTGCCTCAATGCCCCATCGTCCCGACTTGTCGAAATTAAGGCGCGAAGTGTAGATGCCACGCGTGACGTAGGGAAATGGATGGAACAGAGCCAGCGCCGTCTGTTTCTCTTCCCTCTGTGCGCCGTCCTCTCCGAGGTAGAAGGATGAAACCGTGACGGTCGAAGCGTTGACCAGCCCTGTGTCCGAGACCAGAACAAAGGCGAACCGGTTCCTGCCGACACCCAGATCAGGAGTAGCGAAGATGGCGTGAAGTCCGTCTTCGGAGCGCGGGCCTGTGATGAGGGGTATCTGGTCAGGGCGGAGTTTTTCTGAAATCTCGGCTGTTTCTTGAACCACGGCCACGGTAAGCTCGGTTTCTACAGCCTGAGCGGTTGGCCCAGCTTCATCGACGGCGGTCGAGCAAGCTAACGCAACCAGTCCCAATAGCGAAAGCAATAGCGCCACGCTTCTTGTTGCCATCGAGCCTTTAACTTCCTTTGACTGGCTCGCCGCCCTGGTAGGAGCCGAAGGTGAACGCGAACAGCGCAAATTCCGCCGAGTTGGAACTCAGCTTTAACTCCCCGCCAGAGTATGTGTCCTGATCGAGCAGGAAGTACATCCGAGCTTCATCGACGTGGACGAAGCTGTTGCCTTCGTCGTCATACTGCATGTCGGTGCCTGCTCTGTTCATCTCCACAGGCTCGTCGTTCAGCGTAATCTTCACTTGGTAGGGTTCGCCTGTCTCCGGGGCCATTACCGCGTTGACGCTGGTCCCGAAGAACTTGAGGGCTATATAGTCCTCATGATCCTTTGTCATCTGGGCGTGGACTAGGTTATCCGCTTCATTTTTCCACAATCCGTGAAGGTACAGGAAGTGGTTCTCGTGCTCGCCCGGGTCGGTGTATTCGACCGCCTCGTCCTTCACCTCGTAATACTCTACATGGCGGATGTAGGGTGGAGTCGTAAAAGACCGCAAAGCGCCGTAATTGCGTTCGTACCCGGCGTAGAGTTCTCGAGTTCTGGACATCTCGGCGTCGGTAACGTCGGAGTCAGGGTCGATCTGCGGTTCAGGCGCCGTGTTGACTGATATGCCTTCGAGGTCGTATCCAGCCTCTATCAGCAGATCGCGAATCTGCATCTCGGTCTCTTCATAAGCCCCTTCGCCAAAGTGCGAGTACCGAATGTACCCGTTGACATCGACAAGATATTTCGCAGGCCAGTACCGATTGGAGAACGCCATCCAAGTGCCGAAATCGTTATCCTGTACACTTGGGTACTCCAGGCCAAATTCTTCCACAGCTTCAACGACGTTTTCGTATATATGCTCGAATGCGAACTCTGGGGTATGAACGCCCAGAATAACCAACCCGTGATCGGCGTACTTTTCCTGCCACTCTTTCATATACGGCAGGGTCCGAATGCAGTTGATGCAGGTGTATGTCCAAAAGTCCACAAGGACGACCTTGCCTTCATCCTGCAACCCCGCGAGGGTCAGTGGCTCGGAGTTTATCCACTCGCCAGGCTCGGTTATCTCCGGAGCTAGGTCTTTGTCGGTGAATCCAGGGGGTGGAACAACAGATGCCAATGTCGGTTCAGGTGATGGGGTTAGTGAAATCTCAGTGGGAACAGCCGCCTGGGCGACGACCGGGACGGGCGCGACAGGAGCAGACGCGGCAGGGGCTGGCGCAGTGACGGGAGCCACCGCTGGCGCAGGCGCCGGGGCTGGAGCGGGCGCTGACTCAGGTTCGGAGTCACTGCTCGCGCAGGCCAACGCGCCGACAACAATCAGGAAAAACAATCCAAACACGATTGGCAGATTTTTACGCTTAGGGCGGAATAAATTCATAACATTCCTCTGAACAGAAATACGAATCCACAAGTCGCGCGGCACACAGACGATTGTACCGTATTTTACGCTGGATTCATCTCAGCGGATTCAGACATCGGCCTTGCCACGTTTGCGACGCGGACGTATGATTCAGGTCTTAAATGCAATTACAGTTTTGACGACTGAAAACCAGGGAGGTATAGCAGTGAAGGTCGGTTTCATCGGAGTAGGCTTCATGGGGCGACACATGGCCCGCAACATTCTCAAAGGCGGACACGATCTAACAGTGTTCGACATCAACAAAGACGCCGCCGAGGAGCTTTTGTCTCTCGGCGCAACGTGGGCTGCCAGCCCTCGCGCCGCCGCACAAGCCAGTGAGGTGGTGTTCACTTCCCTGCCCCGTCCACAGGACGTCGAGGAAGTCACCACAGGCGAGGGCGGACTGATGAGCGGCATGAGTAGTGGAACGGCATACTTCGACCTCAGCACGACCGATCCATCGACGATTAAACGGATAGCCGAGGCAGGCAACGCGCGAGGCGTCCAGGTGTTGGACGCGCCTGTCAGCGGCGGAACTGGAGGGGCCGAGGCGGCGACTCTGTGCGTCATGGTCGGCGGCGACAAAGACACGTACGACAAGTTCAAGCCAGTGCTGGACCTGATCGGCGACAAAGCCATGTACTGCGGCGGTCTCGGTTCCGGGGCGGTCAGCAAGATCGTCAACAATCTCATCGGACTCAGCGTCGGCGTTCTACTCTCTGAGGCTTTCACAATGGGAATCAAGGCAGGCGTGGACGCTCAAACGCTGTTCGAGGCGGTCTCTGGCAGTTCAGGCAACACGACGTCTATGCGTAGTTTCCCGAACGGCATATTCCAGCGCAACTTCGACCCAGGTTTCCAAGTTGACCTTGCGGCAAAGGACGTCGGGTTGGCGACTCAACTAGGCCGCGACCTGCGAGTCCCGATGGAGATGTCCAACATCGCCCAGCAACGATACATCGACGCCCAAAATAAGGGGTGGGGCAGGCTTGCCGCCGGCGCCGTGGCCCGCGTTCAGGAAGAGCGATCAGGGGTTGAAATCAAGCCTAATGAATAGTCAAGCCGCCAGCTAACAACGGTCAACTTCGAGACATTAACCTGGATTTCCCAGGTAGGCCAAATCTTCGTGGGCTGGGCGAAGGGGCATGCCGTATTGGCGTCTTGAGAAATTTTGAGAGGTAATTCGTGTCTGAAATGCTGAAAGACGTGAAAATCCTGGGACTTGCGCATTGGGTTGCAACTCCATCTGCCTGCGCAATGCTGGCCGACATCAGGGCCGAGGTCGTCAAGGTCGAACATCCGGAGACAGGAGATGCGGTCAGAAGCCTCAATGTGAGCACACGTGGAACCGGCACGCACACCGGCGGACTGAACACCGTCTTGGAGCAACTCACCCGTGGCAAGCAGAGCATGGGGATCAACTTGGAAGTCGCCGAAGGCCAGGAAACCGTTCGGAGTCTTGCCGCCACAGTCGACGTGCTGGTTACGAACCTGACGCCCCGCCGTCACAGCGCTACGGCCTCACTTACGAAGACATCGTCGCCGTCAATCCGAAAATCATTTACGTGGTCCTGACCGACTATGGCATGGAAGGACCGGAACGGAACTGCTCCGGGTTCGACTACGCTGCGTTCTGGGCGGGGTCGGGGATTATGGCAACGCTTGGAGAGCAGGGCAGCCCGCCAGTGCAACAACACCCTGGATTCGGAGACCAGACCACTTCTCTTGCCATAGCCATCGGCACGGCCCTATTTGAGTGGGAACGATCCGGCAAAGGGCAGCAGATCGACTGCGCGCTGCTTCATACGGTGCTCTGGGCTAATGTCGCCGATGTCGTCGCTTCGTTGAAGGACAGGGCAGCGATGCCCCGTAATGATCGGACCCAGGCGGCGAATCCCTTGTTCAATTTCTACGAAACGAAAGGCGGCAAGTGGGTCCAGCTTGTCATGATCCAGTCCGACCGTTTTTGGGGAGGGCTTTTGCCGGGCGCTGGGCTTGGAACGCCTGATCGCAGACCTTCGTTTCGACAGCCACATGGCAAGGACCGAAAACAGCGCGGACTTGCGTCAATTAATCACCGACCGGTTTATGGAGCGGACGCAGGACGAGTGGGCGTCGCCTTTGGACGAGGGAAGGTGCATCTGGGCGCCGGTTCAGACCCTTGATGAGATCATCGGCGATCCACAGGTGATTGCGAACGAATTTACGACGACGATGGAGCCTCCCGAGAACGGGGAGTTCCAGTTCGTCACAGTCCTGATGAGGTTCCACAGAACCCCCACTGAGGTCGCCGAGCTGGCGGCAGAGTTGGGCCAGCACACCGAGACTGTCCTGCTAGACCTGGGATGCTCTTGGGACGACATCACACGACTCAAAGACCGGGGCGCCATTATCTGAGCGGCAACCGGGCCTGGTCGAAATGCTGCCACGTAAAACCCAATACCTTTAGGCCAACGCCAGCGCGCCGTTGGCTGCCCCTCGCAGCCAACGGGAAAATCACTGAGGATCAGTAAGTCAAAAAACGGGCACAAGCATGCAATACTCCAAGCTGACGGCTGAAAACTGATTGCTGACAGCTATTTCAATTGACGACCAACACGACTCCAACATAGAATCAGAGCATGACAACAATTACGGACGCTCCCCAGGAATATCGGAAGACGACCCTGCCCAACGGACTGCGCGTCGTGGCCTGTGAGATGCCGCACACTCGCTCAGTTTCCATATCGATCTTCATAGGCGTAGGCTCGCGATACGAGGAAGGCGAGGAGGCGGGGCTATCCCACTTCCTCGAACATCTGCTGTTCAAAGGGACCAAGAACAGGCCCGACCCGGTGCAGATAAGCGGCGCTATCGAAGGAACTGGCGGCATGCTGAACGCAGGCACCGAGCAAGAGCTTACAGTCTACTGGTGCAAGGTCGCACAACCCCACTTCGACGAGAGCCTCGATCTGCTGGTTGATATGCTCAGAAACTCGCTCTTCGAACAAGACAGCATCGACAAAGAGCGCATGGTCATTCTCGAAGAGTTAGCCATGATTAACGACTATCCGGGCGCCCGCGTTGATTCACTCATCGACGAAATGCTATGGCCTGAGCATCCCTTGGGCCGGGACATCGGCGGGACGAAAGAGTCGGTCACAGCCATAACCCGCCAAATGATGCTGGACCACATGGACACGTATTACAGCCCGTCCAACGTCGTGATTAGCATAGCCGGCAACATCCCGCCGGCAGAGGTGGTTGCGAAGGTCGAAGAGCTGTGCGCTGACTGGCCCACAGCTTCGCCCAACGGCTGGAACCCTGTGACTCACACCCAGTCGGAGTCGCAGCTAAGGCTGGAGTATCGTAAGACCGAACAGGTCCACCTGACCGTCGCGCTTCCAGGTCTGGGCCTTCAAGACCCCGACCGCTATGCGCTTGACCTCTTGAGTGTCGCTCTTGGCGAGGGCATGAGCAGTCGGCTTTTTGTGGAGCTTCGAGAAAAGCGAGGCCTTGCATACGACGTTCACTCCGGGGTGTCGCATTTCCAGGACACCGGCGCCTTCATCATCTCAGCGGGGGTTGACCCCAAACGAATCTACGACGCTGTGGAGACCATCATGGATCAGGTCCGTGAAGTTCGCGACGGGATTCCTGCTGATGAGTTGGAACGGGCCAAACAACTGGTCGCCGGACGCCTCATGTTGAGGATGGAGGACACCAGAGCGGTTTCAAGTTGGATGGGAGGTCAGGAGGCCCTGATGGGCGACATGATGTCGGTGGACGAAGTTGTGCATCAGGTTAATCTGGTCACCCCGGAAGAGGTCCAGCGAGTGGCCGGAGAGATACTCGACACCAACAGATTGAACATGGCCGTTGTCGGCCCCTGCCGTGGCCGCAAACGGTTGGAGAAACTCCTGCGGTTGTGAGGGCTGCCCATGTCCTCTGGAATTTCAAATACTATGCTCTCAATTGCCATTATCGCAAGGCTTACTAATGCCGTCTGCTGAACGCATCCTGCCTCTATTTCCGCTGAACTCGGTGTTATTTCCGGGCGAATCTATTCCGCTTCAGATTTTCGAGGACCGATACAAACAAATGCTCAAGGACTGCCTTGATGCTGACTCAAGATTCGGAATTGTCCTGATCAAGAGCGGTCGAGAAGTCGGCAGCCCTGCCGAGCCTCACAACACGGGAACTGTCGCACAGATCGTCCAGTCCACCGAGATCGACGGCGGGCGGTTTCTGGTTGCAGCCACCGGCGTTCAGCGGTTTGAAATTAGCGAGGTTCTACAACGTCGACCATACATCTCGGCTCGCGTCGAACTACTGGCCGAGGATCAGGACCCCTGGCTGCCCAACACCGAAATGGAGGTCATCCGACAGGCGTTTACCAAGTACGCCAGCCTGGTTTCGGGGCTGTCTGGTGGCTGGACTCGGCGCTCGCGTGGCCCGAATGATCCGGTGGCGCTCTCCTACCACATCGCGGAGACCCTTCAGGTAGACTTGGACGAAAAACAGGCTCTACTGGAAGAGCCGTCGGCATCCAGACGGTTGGAGGCTGAGTTGGACATTTTGAGACGCGACGCAGAAAAAATGAGCCAACGTCTCTTTGTGGAGATGATGAGCCGTTTCGGCAGGCAGTGACGCCGAGTGGCCAGATTTTCAGGCGTCTAGTGTGTGGGAATTAACGCAGATCGTCACAAGGTCAGAAGACGCGCAAGGTCAGACGATGGCCCACCCGAAACCGTCTCAGCATGAAACATTTGAGCGAAAATCTCCAGGCCGTCAACTAACCTCGGGCCGCTACGGCTATACAGAGCGCCGGAGTCCACCACATAGACCTGCCCAGTTTTGAACGCGGATAGCTCGCGCCACCGATCCGAGTCCTTCAACCCGTCGAATTGCGATTGCGCGGCATCGGCGGTCATTCCACAGGGCATCAACACGAGAATGTCCGGCGAGGCGTCCGCCAACTGCTGGAACTCGATGCGAAGGGACGGGCCTCCCGGTTCGGCCAGCACGTCATCGCCTCCGGCCATCTGAACCATCTCAGGGACCCAATGGCCTGCCGTTATAAGTGGATCAAGCCACTCAATGCACGCCACTGTCGGCCTAGAATCAATAGAAGCAACCCGTGATTTGACCAACGCTATTCGCTTGCTGAGACCGCCAATATAGTCCGACGCCCTGCCCGTCTCGCCTGTGTATTCGCCCACCTGTCGGATAGTCTGAAGCACGTCGTCCAAGCTGTGGGGGTCGAGTGAAATAACCTGAGGGGGCATGTCCAACTGCACCACGGCATCTTGCACATCCTCGAACGAGACGGCGCAGACCTCGCAAAGCTCCTGGGTAATCACCAGGTCGGGTTTCGCTGACTTGAGAACGTCGAGGTCGATTTCGTAGATTGGTTCGCCCCGGGACATCAGATCGGTAACCGTCTGATCAATCTCGGCGCTGGTCATTTCCGACGGGTCAAAACGGCTGCGAACGACGTGCGCCTTCGTCAGAGCGTCGTGCGGATAATCACACTCGTGGCTGACCCCGTGCAGGTCAGCGCCCAATCCAAGGGCGTAAACAATCTCTGTGGCGCTGGGCAAAAATGAGCAAATTCGCATTGGTCAGGCACCAAGTGTCCGGGTTTCAAGTGTCAGGAAAACGCCATCCCTTCAGCCACCCGAAATATCTGATGGCTGAAAGCTGAAAGCTAAAGAACACCCTGCTGCTCGAAGGCCTGAGCAAGAGCGGCTATGCCATCGTAAATCTCGTCGGGCGTGTTGTATCCGAAACACAACCGGGCGCAGTTGCGGCCCGACACGCCGTCTGGAGCAAAGTTGGGGCCGGGCAGATATCCAACGTCGTGGGAGTCCAGCACATCGTCTCGGATGGACAGCAGGTCGGCTTCCTCTTGCATCTTGAGCCACAAGAACAGGCCGCCTTCGGGGCTGCTCCACTCGGCTTTGTCGCCAAAGTTCTCGCCGAGACCAGCCAGCATAGAGTCGCGCTTGGCCCGCTGAATGTCGTTGATCTCCTCGATGTGGCCGTCAAGGTGGCCTGTGACATACCTGTGAACCGCGAAGCTGGCGAAGTAGTTGGCAGAGCCACCGCTCTTGGCGGCCAAGGCGCGACTGAGAAGTTCAGGAGGCGCCGTCAGGTAGCCCAGCCTCATGCCCGGAGCGATGATCTTAGAAAATGACGCCACATACATCACGCTGTTGGTGTCATCCATCGCGTGGAAAGATGCCACATCGTCGCCCTCGTAGCGCAGGTCAACGTAGCAGTCGTCCTCCATGATGGGGATGCCGTGCTTTTGTGATATGTCCAGCACCGCCTGCCTGCGCTCCAACGGCATCGTCCAGCCTTGAGGGTTCTGGAATGTCGGAATCAGGTAGATTAGCTTGGGTTTCTTGCCTTCGCCGCTGGCCTGCTGAATCGCGCTTTCCAGAGCGTCGGGAACCATGCCGTCGCCGTCAGTCTCGACGCCTCGGATGTCTCCCTGGAACCGGCGCATCTGGGAGAGAGTGCCTGTGTAAACGAAGTCGTCGGTCAACAGGACGTCGCCTGGGTCCACCAGAACCTCAAGAAGCATGTGAATGGGCTGGCCGGAGCCGTCGCCTATCACGATGTCGTCCGGTGTGACGTGGATGTCGCGGTCGCGGGCCATCTTCTCGGTGATGAACTCGCGCAGAGGCCCGTATCCCTGCGGCGGGGCATAAAGCGCCAGGTCTCGGCCCTCTTCGTCCAGCCCCTGTTTCAGGCCTTCCATCAGGCCATCAAATGGGATGGAATCTGGGTCTGGGTAGGCCACTGCGAAATCGTACTTCCCTCGTTTTGCTGCGCCTCCGCTCGCTCGCGGCGCCGGGGCGCTCTTTGCGAACAGTCCGTCGTAGCTGAACTGTTTGGAATCGGCCATTCAATACACTCCTTGGGTTGTGCGGCCCAATGGGCTGCAAATTTTCGTCAATTGTACACCCTTTGGCAACGAGTAAAGCATGCCTGTCCACTTCGGAAATGAGACTTCCCTAGGCCCAGATTCATTCTTACGCGTTGTCAAACAAGCCCTGTTTTTCAAACACGCCAGCCAGGATGGCGATGCCCTCTCGAATCTGGTCAGGGTTGTGGTAGCTGAAGGTTAGCCGCATCTTGTTGTTGCCTTCGCCGTCAGCGCGATACATGGAGCCGGGATTGTACTTGACCCCTGCTTCGATTGCGGCGTCAAGGGCGTTCCATGTGTCCGCGCCTTCTGGAAGCTCCCCCCAGAGCATCATCCCGCCGTTGGGGTGGGTCCACTTGCAGTTTGGAGGGAAATGCTCGCCCAGCGCGGCCAGCATTGTGTCCCGCTTGGTCTTGAGAGAGTCAGCCACCGAGGGAACGTACTCGTCGGCGTGCTCGCTGAGGAAGCCATAAACAGCCATCGCTGTCAGGTGGCTGGGCGACGTTCCGAACTTCAATTTGCGGAGAGTGTCCATAACTGGCTCTGGAGCGACACCATATCCCAGGCGCAGGCCGCAGCCTAACAGTTTTGTGTACGCCGATACGTACATCACTCCGTCCTGGTCGTCCATGCCCATCATGGCAGGCGGAAGCGGGTCGCCGTCGATGTGAAAGTCGGCGTAAGATTCGTTCTCGAAAATCGGGATGCCGTATCGCTGGGAAATCTCGACCATGCGTTTCTTGCGCTCTTCACTCATGGTGATGCCCATAGGGTTCTGAAACACTGAGATCGTGTAGATCAATTTGGGCTGGACGCCTTTGGCGTTCAGGTCTTTGATGGCGGCTTCCAGGGCGTCAGGGTCCATGCCGTCCTCGTCAGTGGGGACATGGACGACGTTGGCGCGATGACTCAGCATCATGTTGAGCGTGCCGGAGTACGTGAACTCCTCGACCAGCACAGTGTCGCCAGGGTCGATAAATCCGTCAACAATCGTTCCGATCGCTCCGCCGGCGCCGGAACTCAGAAAGATGCTTTCGATAGGCACGTCGATACCCCGGTTTTCGAGCAGCCGCTGAGCTATCAACTCTCGCAGTCCGATGTGGCCCTGCGGAGGCGGATACATTGCCAACGATTTCCCTTCAGAGGGCATGAGCGCCTTCAGGGCGTCAGCCAGCTCGGTAGTCGGCATCATGTCTGCGTCTGAATATGTAACTGAGAAAACGTAGTCGGTCTCGGCGCCGATCCCTGGGTGAGACCGCGTTTCGGCAGGCATATTCCGACTTACAAGTTTGGTGTAGTCCATTCATTTCCTCACGATGCTATGAACTTCCGCCCATCCGTCAGCAGTCCCTCCACTGCCCGACATTCGTTGGTTAGGATTCAGGTTTCAAAGTGTCAGGTATCAGGTCAGCGGGATTTTTGGACGCGATATTCTTAGCCGAGCCGAAGCATCTGATCGTCAATAGTTACGTGCTGCCCTAGTTAGTTCTATTTTCCTGACACCTGAAATCCTGATCCCTGAATCCTCGCCGCTAAAGCGGAAGCTGAATCCTCTCGCCTGTCTGAATGCTCATGGTCACCGCGTCGGTGAACTCCATGTATCTCACGCCGTCATAGAAGTTGGTATGGGTGATTGGCTCGATGCCTCGAATGGCGTTGATGAACTCCTCTTCGACGCGCCAGCCGCCCTTCTTGTCGTCGGGAATATCGATGACCGACAGTCCATCGTCGCCGCGCCGTCCGCCGCTTAGAGTCATGCTCGCGGTATCGAGGTGCAGTGTCCCTTCGGAGCCAAAAATCCAGACTCCCGCACTGGGAGCATGGCCCGTCACGGTGCTGAGCTTGATTCGAGCCACAGGGCCAGAGGCCATCTCAGCCAGGATTTCCACATGATCAGGAACCGTGATGTGGCGACGGGCGCCGCTGCCGTCCGTGCGATGCTTGACGTGGACTCTGCCTACGGCGGACACCGCCTCGGCAGGGCCAACCCAGCGCATCATGCCTTCGTACCAGATACCCATCTGCATGATGTTGTTGCCGCTCATATCGCGGTCGTGTCGCCAGTGGAATGGGCCGCTGCCATCCACGAAACCGCTCCCTGACAAGTTCATGTCGATGGACAGGATGTCGCCCAGATAACCGTCGGCGATCATCTCCAAGATTGTGGAGTCCACAGGGAGAGTCATGGGAGCAGGAACGATCTGGGCGATGAGACCAGGGCTGTCCTGCGCCGCCTCCAGCATCTCCCGCGCGTCATCGGAGTTCAGGGTCATGCGCGCCTCGGTCTGGACGTGCTTTCCAGCAGCCAGCGCCGCGATAACCATGGTCTTGTGGGTGTAAGGCCATGTGCCGATGACGATTGCATCGGTGTCATCGGCGTCAATAAGATCAATCCAGTTGTCGTAAACCGTCGGGAGACCCCACTTATCAGCAATACGCTGACCCGACTCGACGGAGCGGTTGGCAACGCTGACCAGCTCCACGCCCTCGATGGCCTGAAGGCCTGGCAGGTGCCTGAGTTCGGTGTTCGCGCCCGCGCCCACAAATCCAACACGAATAGTATCGTCAGCCATAATAAAGTGACCCTCCAAGAGTGTAATCGAATACTCGAAATTCGCTTCCGATTATAGGCGTCGGCGGGTTGGGGCGTCTAGTGTGGGGTTTCTTTAAGCTCCGTATGGAATCACAACAATTCCGAAAAGGATTGATTCACTCCACCGAGTTCAGAACTACCCCCGACGACGCGAACTCCAGCGCGATGCGCACCGTCTCGTCTGCGATAGCCTGGTGAGCCTGGAGGGTGGCGCCTCCGATGTGGTGGGTTCCGATGACTCCGGGGAGCGCGAACAGGGGATTATCCACGGTTCCGGTTCCGGTAGATGGCTCGCCTTCGAAGACGTCCACTCCGACCTTGATGCCTTTCAACCGCACAGCTTCGGCCAGCGCTGTCTCGTCCACGACCTCGGAGCGGGCTGTGTTGATGAGGTAGGCGCCGGGTTTCATGGCATTTAGAAACGTCTCGTCGATCATGAGGCGGGTGTTGTCGTTCAGGGCGACGTGGACGCTTACGATGTCGGAGGCCGACGCAACATCCAGCGGAGTCTCCATGCGCCGGACTCCAAACTCCGAGGCTCGGTCGGGAGTCAGCGAACGGCTCCACGCCATTACGTACATGCCTAACGCTGTAGCGAGAGGGAGCATCGCGCGGCCTGTATAGCCTAGCCCTATGATTCCCAGCGTCTTGCCATAGAGTCCGGGAGCGTCGCTGTAACCGGCCTTGTCGTAGCGTCCGTTGCGAAGGTCGATAACGTTGTCGTGAATGCTTCGATCTAACGAGAGGATGAGTCCGAAGGCGATTTCTGCGACGGCGCGGGCGTTCATTCCGGGGCAGTTGGCGACCTGAATACCCAGCTTGGAGGCAGTCGCAACGTCGATTGTGTTGAATCCCGCTCCTGCCCTGATTATCAGGCGCAGGCTTTCGGCTCCGGCGTTGAGGGTGGTAGCTTCGACCAGAGTGGAGCGCACAATCAGTATCGTGGCCTCGGATTCAGCTACTGCCTGGGTGAGGGCGGCGTCCAGCAGATCGGGGGCGTTGATGACCTCCATCCCAGACTCGGCGATTCGGGCCTGGGCGGTCTCGGAGAATCTATCAGCTACTAAAACTTTCATGGCTATGTCCGTTGAGCATTTCCGGCTTTAGCCATGCGGCCCTCCCGTAGTTGGCTGGCTTGCCTATGTGGAAGCCCTCCACCGGAGCGAAGTCTCCGGCTCTCAAGGCGTCCAGCAGATCGCGCTCGTTGCGTATGTCTCCGTTGAAGGCTGTTGTGCCTCGGGCGAAGCCGTCAGTCGAGTGGGCGTCGCTCCCGCCGGTTCCCCACTTTCCCAGCACTGCCGCGACTTCCTGAGCGTACCGGTTTTCGACCTCGATATTGCCTCCGTTGACAACCTCAATCTCGTCCACGATCTCAAATATGGGATGCTTCGATGCCTCATCCGCGGACTCAGGGAGGTTGTCGGCCTCCTGAAACAGCATGTTCTGCGTATAGTGGGGCAGGTCGAATAGGAATCGGAATGGATGGGCCAGGATCATAAATCCGCCTGCGTTATCAACAGCTTTTCTGAGAACGCGGATCGTCTCAAGACTGTCGCCGTAGCCGGCCACATGGCCTTCCAGACCCATCGTGATGACGTGGCCCAAAGGGGTGTACACCTCGTGAGCGCGGACCAATACGATATCCTGTTTGCTGGCGAAAGCCTGAAATTCCGCCTTCTGCCAACCATCATGCTCGGTGACCATCGCTCCAGTCAATCCCAGACGCTTGACCTCGGATACCATCTCTTCGGGAGTCAACGCGCTGTCGGGACTACCCTGGTTTGTGTGCACGTGGAGGTCAAATAGCGATGGCAAGGCGTTCAGGTTCTCCTAATATATTGTTGCTAGAAATCGCGTGATCTGGTCAAAACCAACGCCCCACATCGTTACAGAAACCGGCGTGCCAGGTCAAGACGAGAGGCTGTCACAGTGGTTCTTATGCATTGCTTAACAGAGCGCGACCCGTCTGAAATACGATAGAAGCTGACCAAGTCCGTCCTACTTATCCGGTTGACAGACACTCCTCGGAGGCCATACCATCCCCAGATAGTATGAGAAGTAGGCAATCGGGCGTCATTACCCTTGCCCAGGAGGCATGAATGGATTTTACGTACCAGTACACGGAAGAGCAAGAAGAGTTCCGGAAGGAAGTTCGATCCTGGTTACAGGAGAATATTCCCGACGACAAGCGCGCGCCAGTGGACCGCAACGAACTGTCCGACGAGATGTACGCCTGGTGGCGCGAGATGCACCAGACGCTGGCCGAGAAGGGCTGGCTGTATCCCACCTACCCCAAAGAGTACGGTGGAGGCGGCCTGAGCGGCGAGCATGAGACCATTCTTCAGGAAGAGTTCCGAATCGCTCGCGTCGTGAACGGCTTCACCAACAGCCTCGTGTTCCCCACACTTTTGGTGTGGGCAGACGATAGTCAGAAAGAACTGTTCCTAAAGCCTCTGTTGAGCGCGGAGAAAGTCGCATTCCAGAACTTCTCCGAGCCTAACGCAGGCTCCGACCTTGCTTCCCTTCAAGCCCGAGCAATCCGAGACGGCGACGACTGGCTCATCACCGGACAGAAGATTTGGATCAGCGGCCAGCGCAAGCCCGACCTTCTGTTTGGCCCGATGGTGACAGACACCGACGCTCCCCGACACAGGAACCTGGGCTATTTCATGGTCCCGTTCCCAAGCGAAGGTCTTGACCAAGAGCGCATGAACCTGCTCTCCGGCGACGACCAGAGCGTTTTCTTCTTCGACAACGTTCGAGTCCCCGGCGACCACCTGATCGGCGGCGAACAGCAGGGCTGGCAAGTCACTCAGACCACGCTGGAAATCGAGCACGGCGGTCGTGGAACGGCCATGCCTCAGGACGAAGCTCTCGAGCACCTTCTCGGTTACGTCGAGAACACCGAGTCCGCGGGCGAGGCTCTAGGAGCCGACCCGCTGATTCAACAAACCGCTGTGGAAGCATACATCGACTCCCACGTGTTCAGCCTGCTGTCTCTGAGAAACTATGGCATGTACATGGCTCGGCAGGAAATGAGCTACCAGGGCTCTCAGACCTCCATGTTTGGCAAAGAGTACCGAATTGAGAACGCCGACCGCTCACGAGACATCATGGGCATGTACGCGATGTGCGGCATTGATGAGCCTCGGGCTCCATACGCCGGCGCGCCTGAGGTCTATCAGCGGTCCAGCCTGGTCGGCGCCCACCCCGCTGGGACCATCGAGATTCAGAAGGTCATCATCGCCCGACGTATTGGCATCAGCCGCACGCGAGAGCGCGCCGCAGCCACTCCGTCCACCGCAGGCGTCAGCGGCGTCTAGCCTCCGGCATCGGCAAATCTGAAATCGCGACAGGGCCTTCTATTGCAGGAGGCCCTGTTTTTGTGCCTGCTTTCAGGCGTCAGATATTGTCGTGACGAGGCAAGTTATCGTAAATTATCGGGCGAATTTTTGGAATTCATCCCCGCCATGTAGAATAGAGTTGGACGATCCGCCAACTACCCGTAATTGATCTAAAAGCCGATGGCTGATAGCTGACGGCTGACGGCTGACACCCTCTCCAAAGGAGAGAATATGGACTTCAACACGAACTACACGCCGGAACAGCAGGCATTCCGAATTGCGATCAGCGGATGGCTGGATGAGCATGCCCCCAAAAACCTGAGGTTCCCACCGGACGGTTCGCCTCTCAATGCCGAGACACAGGCCATCGTAAAGGAATTCCGGCTCAAGCTGGGCGAGAAGGGCTGGCTGGCCCCCTCGTGGCCTCGCGAGATAGGCGGCGGCGGTCTGAGCACCAGCTTCGACGTCGTGCTTATGGAGGAGATGCGCCGGTTCGACATGCCCAGCATGGGCGACAATACCCGCTGGGTCCCCGCCATGATGGTCTGGGGCACCGACGAACAGAAGAAACGCTTCATCACGCCGTCGCTCCGCGGTGAGACGATAACGTGGCAGACTTTCAACGAGCCGGACTCCGGTTCCGACTTCGCCACCGTCCACACCACGGCAGTTCCAGAAGAAGGCGGATACCGAATCACCGGCACGAAAGCCTTCATCACCGGGCGCTTCGACCCTGACTACCTCGTGACCCTGGCCGTCACCGACCCTGAACGACCCCGACGATATAACCTGGGCGTCTTCATGATTGACGCCACTTTGCCGGGTATCGAAATCAAGACCATGCGTATGCTGATGGGCAGCGAGCGCAGGGTGTTTTTCGACAACGTATTCGTGCCTGACGATTGCCTCATCGGGCCGCCATTCCAAGGCTGGGAAATCGCCTACTCCATCATTGAGGCCGAGCGCGGAGGCGCAGCCTTCCGTCTCAGCGAAGACGGAACGATCGAGAGCATCTACACCTATCTGAAAGACCAACGCTCAGAGCAACCTTAGTGGATTTTTCGTACCACTACACCGAGGGGCAAGAGCAGTTCCGCCAGCAAGTCACGGAATGGCTAAATGACGTAACTTCCGACGACCTAACCACGCCTGAAAAGTTCCGCAAACAACTGGGCGAGAAGGGATGGTTGGCCGCCACAGACTCACCCGATATGGGCGGCGCGGGACTGACGCCTGACCACAACGTCGTAATCCTTGAGGAGTTGAACCGCCTGGGGCTGTTGTTTCTTCTGGAAGATGAAGCGGCAACCCTGCGCTCCGCTGTCCTCCAGTGGGGCGACGAAAATCAAAACGACGATCTGGTCCGCCCTATCGCGCAGGGAATGATTACGGTCTGGAGGCAGGTAGTCGCTGGCAGCGATTTTCTTGACCCCGACAGCGTGGGGGTCACCGCGACTCCCGACGGCGACGGGTACATCCTGAATGGCCATGCCAGCTTTTCGGGACTCGGAGACCGACCTTCGCGAATCTGGGTGGTTGCGCTGATCGAGCCTGATTCTGACTATGCTCCTGCCCCTGTATCGCTGCTTGTTTCGCCAGACCTTGGCGGCCTGAGCATATCGACACCTCGAAATCTGGTGTCAGGAGCCGTCCACAACGTCGCGTTTGACGACGTCTGGGTTCCGAGGTTCGACCTGCTGGGAGCAGAGGGTGACGGAGCCGCCGTCATAACGGGCCGAGTCCAAACAGACCCACGGGCCGACCTGCCGACCCTGCTGGAGTCTGAGACCGACGCCCTGCTGGAATACACTCGCACTACGCAAAGCGGCGGCGAGCCTCTAAGCGCAGAGCCAATTCGCCAACAACTCCTGGTCGAAGCCTACATCGCCAGCCGCGTGATGCGCCTGTTGAGGATGCGGTCCGCATGGCTGCATGAAACGGAGCAAGGCGAGGGCCACGAGGATGCCCAGTCCGCCCTCTGGGAGGATCAGGCGGCACAGCAACTCTCTGAGACAACCCAGGATGTCGTTGGCATCTACGCGATGCTCGACGCCTCTGATCCTCGATCCCCGGCCAGCGGACGCTTCGACCGCCTCCAACGCCGAGAACTCTCGAATCGCGACCCCGGCGCCTCCGGAGGTGTCAACGCCGAGAGCATCGCCAACAGCCTCGGCATGGGAACTGGCACGCCTCAAGGGGACCGGGCGCCTGAATCGGACGACGATGCAAGCATCTAAGATACGATATTCAAGCTAAGGGGGTTGTCCTTCACTAGCCTATCTTGGAGCGCCAACACGGATGAATGGAGAACAACGCAATTCCACTCTGACGTTAACCGAGCGTCTTCCTATCCGAAACCTATGACGCCGACGTCAAACTGGGCGTGATTGGCGCTCCGAGGCCCGAAGGCGAACGTCGTCTGGTTCTCAGATGTGAATTGACGCATAAGCCCAACAATGCGCCTCGGACTGCGATCGTCAAATGCGCCCAACAACACGAAAACGACATCCAGGTTGGCGGCTTTATATCTTCCGACATGCTCCTCAACGAGTGGACGAGCCTGAAATTTTTGGGCGACTTGGATACTGAGACTACATTTGCTCCGAACGTTATCTGTGGAGATATCGACAGCAGGTTAATCGTCACCGAAGGGATAGCGAACGCAGAGCGTCTCGTGGAGCCGATACTCGGTGAAGATTCTGACAAGGCAGAACAATCCTTGATCTCTTTTGCTCGCTTCCTTGGAAAAATGCACGCGACAACGGCGGGGAAATCCCAGGACTTTGAGCGGCATCTATCAAACGTTGGAGAACCAGGACCAAACGACGGCGAGCATCGCCGACGTATTCTCGCGCATCTGAAATCGGTTCTTGATCATCTGGAATTGTCGCAGACACCTAGCTTTCATGATGAAGTGGAGCATGTGTTGGACGCAATGCTCAACCCAGGCCCGTTTCTATCATTCGTGCATGGCGACCATTGTCCTAACAACGTCTTGATATCAGGTTCCGGCATTCGACTAATCGATTTCGAAAATGCGAGTTTCGAGCATACCCTCATCGAGGGCGTCTATGGTCGCATGATGTTTCCAAGCTGCTGGTGCGCCAATTGAATCCCAGATTCATGCGCGGCAAGTATGGAACTGGCCTATCGGACGGATTTGATTAGCGGATACCCTGACGCCGCTGACGACTTCCACTTTCACAATGGGGTCGTGGAAGCCTCGGCATATTGGCTTATCATGGCGCTCGGCTGGTATCTCAAGCGTGTGATCACCAGTGATCCCGACTGGGGCATATCGATTGTCAGACAGCGCATCATGGTGCGACTAGGGGCCTTCGTCGATGTCTCGGAGCATTACGAATACCTTCCCACTCTGTCCGCCTTTGCTAGGTCGTTGTTTCATAAATTGGGCGCTCGATGGCCGGTAGAAACTCGCGAGCTTTCTCTATATCCAGCATTCCGGTGAGGTTCAACGCCAACAGCCTCGGCATGTGCGACGGTCCCTGTGCCAACCAAGAAGAACGGTGAGATGGCGTTTAGCTTTGAGCAAACACGACTTCCGGTTGCCATACTGAGCGCAGCGAGGTATCTAGTGGTTATAACCCAACGGTTGCGCCGGAGGGTCAGATTCTTCGAGTGCTGTCTCAGAATGGCAACGTAGCACGTTCCGTAGATAGCCCAGTTAACCGGGTTGGATGTTGGGATTCAGACGGAACATGTTCGTCGGGTCAACATGCACCGCATTCATCGCAGACATGTCGATCACGACTCCTCCATCGCATGTGCCATGTCCCGCCGCGTTGTGACCGCCGCTCCTGAGCGCGGCCAGCAAGTCATTTTAACGGGCAAAATTCACTGCGTCGATCACGTCTGCGACACCACGGCACTGAACAATCAGCGCCGGGTGTTTAACTATGTTCCCATTCCAAACGCTTCGCGACTCATCGTAGGTTTCATCGTCCGGTTGGTTCACCGGGCCGCTGAGTCCGCCTCGGAACTCCTCGACCGCGTTTTCGCTCAGCGATGCATCCATTCCGTTGAGAGTCTTCACTTTCAAGTCAACCATATCGCCCTCCATTCGTAATATGTCCAACTTCTAAAGTACGCAAAACTCTAAAAGTCAACCAAAAGATTGCGAAATCACATTTAGTCGCGCCGAAATGGCACTCACTCTCACGATTGGCGCATTCCTGCACAGCACGATATAATCATGGCGGCGCGAGAGGGGCATCTCGCCCGCAAATAAAACGTCAAAAATTTTCCCACAGAGGTTTTACATATGGATCTGACGCTCAACGAAATTCAAACTATGTTGCAGTCTTCGGCCCGCGAGTTCATGGAAGACCAGGTATCCAAGGCCCGCGTTCTGGAAATCGACGACAGCGAGAACGGATACGACCCGGACCTTTGGGAACAGATGTCCAATCTCGGATGGCCCGGCCTGACGATCCCAGAAGAGTACGGCGGACTCGGCCAGGGGTGGGTTGACCTGGGAGTAATCTACGAGGTCATGGGCAACTACGCTTGCCCCAGCCCTCACCTGTCCTCTGCGGTGCTGTCTGCCGAGGCAATTCTGGGAGCGGGAAGCGACGAGCAGAAAAAAGCGCTGCTTGAGCCTATCGCAACAGGCCAGCAGATTTTCGCCTTCGCGTACACCGAGCCTGACTACAACTGGTCGCCCAAGGCTGTCCAGCTTCAGGCAACCAAGAGCGGCGGAAGCTACACTCTCAACGGGACCAAGCTTTTCGTTCCCGACGCGAACGTCGCCGACCAGATCATCGTCGTGGCCCGGACCTCCAACGGCTCGAATCCAGAGGACGGACTTTCGATGCTGGTTGTCGACCGCAACACCCCCGGCGTTTCGGTCCGCACCATGACCGGATGGATCGGGCCAAAGGTCTGCGAAATCAACTTCGAGAACGTCTCGGTCGACGCCAGCAACCTGCTGGGCGAAGAGGGCCAAGCGTGGGGAGCCATAGAGAACGCCCACGACCGCGCAACCGCTGTCCTCTGCGCCTACATGGCTGGCGGAGCCCAGCGAGTTTACGACATGACCCGCGAGTACAGTCAGACTCGAATTGCTTTCGGAGTGCCCATCGGCACATTCCAGAGAGTGCAGGACCACGTAATCGACGCCGTAACCGACGCCGATTCGTCCAAGTGGACGGCCTTCGAGGCGCTTTGGAAATTGGACCAGGGAGCGTCCGATGCTTCGCTCGGAGTCTCAACGGCAAAGGCCGTCGCCAGCCAAGGATTTGCCAGGGCATGCGACGCCGCTCACCACGTCCACGCCGGCATCGGAGCTGACCTGGAGTACGGCCTGACTCAGTACACCAAACGCGCCCGCACCCTCCAGCACTACCTGGGAGACCACACATATCACAAAGCCCGCATGGCTAAAATGATGAATCTGGCGAATCAAAGTTAAGCTGGGCAGACCAAGAAAATTCCCACATACCTGGTCGAGCCTCCAGAGTTCCAACAGCGCATGGCGCTAATGGACGCTCTGGAGGACGCAGGCATCGACTACACTCGCGAGCCTGAAGGCTACGTAATTTACCTTCGCGACTCCCAGACTGAGGTCTGGGAGTCGTTGTGCGTTCGATTCAATTTGCGCGTTGTGGAAGAAGACCCGCCGTTCATTGCGGGGTCGTAGCGATTTTGTGATGGCTGATATTCAGGGCCGCTATGAGTTCAATCCAACAATTATCACTGTCGAAGATGAGGAGACGACCGCCCTCCTGAGAAGGGCCGAAGGCTCCAATGCCGCGATGCTTTGGGCCGGGGCCTTGTTCTCAGAAAAGCAGCTTCACCCAATGGCGTTGGATGTCGCCAACTCTCTGGCTTCAGAGGGTGTAACCTCCCTCCTGCTCAAATACAGAAAACCCTATGAGTTGCCCGCCTCTATTCGAGACACCCAGGCCGCGGCCACTCACCTGATCAACCAGAGATTCGAGCGTATCGCTCTGGTGGGGCACTCTTTCAGTGGGGCCGTCGTAATATCCGCAGGCACAAAATACGATGCCGTGGTCGCTGTGGCGGCTCTTGCCAGCCAGACCTTTGGCGCTGTGACGGCGGGCCACCTTGCGCCCCGCTCTCTCCTGTTGATACATGGCACCGAAGACACCCGGCTTTCCCCTTACTGCTCGGAGCAGATATACTCTTGGGCCAAGAGACCAAAGGAGCTTCGCTTCATCGACGGCGCGTCCCACGGACTCTCCGAACACAGATCAGAAGTCTCCCAAATTTTGACCATGTGGCTATTGAAAAATCTGAAGACAGACCACTGAAATCTGCCCCTGGAGGAACCCTTTATGACTGTGACCCTCGACTGGCTGGGATGCGCCACCTTCAGGTTGACCGTGGATGATCTGGTGATTTTTCTCGACGCATACATAGACCGGGTCCCGTCGGCGCCGCCAGTGGGAATCGCCGCCGCTGAGGTCGACCGCGCAGATTACGTGTTCATAGGCCACAGCCACTTTGATCACATCGCCGGAGCCGAGATCATCGCCGCCAACACGGGCGCGAAGGTCATCGGGTCCAACGAGACCGCAAGAGTTCTGATCGAATCGGGGATTCCTAACGACCAGTTGTTGCGCGCTCAAGGCGGCGAGCATTTCAGGTTATCCGACGATGTGACCGTGCGAGTGTATCCAAGCCTGCACTCGTGCATCTGGTCCACGGCATCAAGCATCCCAAAAGAGGTGGTGCTGGGTGACTACGGATTGACCGAGGACCAGCGCTGGTCGTCTCCACGAGTGCGGCCTCAGCCATCCAGCGACGACCCGCAGGAGGTTCGAGAGATGGCCGAGCATCTGAACTCTTGCATCGGCAGCAGCGACACTGGCGGCGCGTTAGCCTACGTCATCGAGACTCCACAGGGGTCGATCTTCTATCACGACACGTCGGGTTGCTGGACGCGCGTGATCTCTGACCTCCGTCCCGACGTTGCGATAGTCGCGATGGCAGGCCGTCCCAACATCGACGGCGAGCCGATTCAAGGCTCGCTGACGCAGTTCGTCGGTCGGATGGCTTCTACGCTCCGCCCTAAGCAGATGTACTTGGGACACCATGACGACTGGATGCCTCCAAGCACCCGAGATATGTCTTCCGAGGAGGCTCTTGCTCCTGTCCGCGTTGAGCTTGCCAGAGTCGAGCCTCGCGTGTCGCTGGTCAGTGTGGGATACATGGAAGGCACACGACTACTGGAATAATCCTGCTTGTCGTGCGGTGCAACATTAACCATCTGAAACTCTGGTCTGCGAGGAATCATGCCTTCTCAAACAAAACGACATATCACTGCCGAAGACCTGTACCGCATCCAGCAAATATCCGGCCCCGAAATCTCTCCCGACGGCAAACACGTCGTGTACAGCCTGTCGAGGGTGGACAGCAAAACCGAGAAGAAATACGCGAACCTATGGATAGTCCCGACGGACGGTGGGCGCGAGCGGCAGTTCACCTACGGAGACCAGACCGACACCCAGCCCCACTGGTCACCCGACGGACAGGAAATCTCGTTCCTCTCCAACCGAGGCGATTCGAGCCAACCTCAGATACACCTTATCCCTTTCCTCGGCGGCGAGGCTCGACCGCTGACCAGCTTAAAGGGCAAGTTCGGGACCGTAGAGTGGTCTCCGGACGGGCGCCATCTGCTGTGCGAGTTCCAGAAGAAGGACGCCGACGCCATAGAGCGCGATGAGGACGAAGACAAGGGCCGCCTCGGCATCGTCTATCGTCACATCACCCGCGTGAATTACAAGACCGACGGCGTTGGATTCCTGCCCGATGAACGATGGCACATCTGGACGGTCAACGCTCGCAATGGCAGAGCAACCCAGACTACAGACAGCGAAGTGTTCGACGAGCGAGAGCCTCGCTGGTCACCCGATGGCGAGTCAATAGTTTTCAAGTCTAACCGCAGCGACGACCCGGACTTCAACCCCGACACCATCGACCTGTGGGCTGTTCCAGCCGAAGGAGGCGACCTGCGGCGCATAACTTCCAACATAAGCCGAAAGAGCAGCGTCAGCGTGTCTCCCGACGGCAAATGGGTCTCCTATGTAGGCAAGGATAAACGATCTGACTGGTGGCAGAATGAGAATCTTTTCGTCGCGCCTTTTGGCGGCGATGGCGAACCCCGAAACCTCACTGGAGAGTTCGACGTCGAGGTCTCTAACGCCGGAATGAGCGACCTGGGCGGCGCAGACACTGTGCCTCCCAGGTGGAGCGCCGACAGCCAGACACTGTACTTTCAGGTCAGCCGCCACGGGGACGTCACTCTGAATTCACTGCGTCTAAATGGAGGCAAGCTTGAGGCAATTATTGACGAACCCGGTGTCGTTGGCACCTGGAGCCTGGATTCGACGGGCGAGAGGGTCGCGTATTTCCACGGCGATTTCACAGATATCGGCCAGGTCTGGGCGCAAGACATCGACAACGGACGCCCGCGCAAACTCACCCGCGCAAATCAGAACCTTCTGAAGTCCATAGAATTAGGCGAGATCGAGGAAGTATGGTTCGAGGGGGCGGCAGGCAACGACCTGCAGGGCTGGATTTTGAAGCCTCCCGACTTCGACCCATCGAAAAAATACCCGTCGATCCTCGAGATACACGGCGGACCGAAAGGCCAGTACGGCAATATGTTCATGCACGAGTTCTACTACCTGGCTGCCCACGACTACGTGGTCTATTTCTCCAACCCGCGCGGCGGCTCCGGGTACGGGGAGGAACACGCCAAAGCCATTTGGAACGCGGCGGGCACCGCCGATTATGCCGATGTGATGGCGTGGGCCGACTTCGTTGAGAACCAACCCTACATCGACGCCGACCGCATGGGCGTCACCGGCGGAAGTTACGGCGGTTTCCTAGTCAATTGGATCATCGGGCACACCGACAGATTCAAGGCCACGGTGTCTCTGCGGAGCATCATCAATCGGTTCAGCAACTACGGCACCAGCGACTTGAACTGGATACGCGAAGAGCCTTTCGGCGACGAGCCGCCGTGGATCAACCCTGACAACTACCTGAGCCAGTCTCCGCTCAAGGCCATCGGCAACGCCAAAACTCCAACGCTGGTCATCCACAGCGAGAACGACATGCGCTGTCCTATTGAACAAGGCGAGCAGGTCTTTGTCGCGCTGAAACGCCTGGGAGTGGACACGGAATTTATCCGCTTTCCCGAAGAGTCCCATGGCCTCTCGCGTGGCGGAAGAACAGATCGTCGCGTGGCCAGACTCGGCCACATTCTTCGCTGGTTTGACCGTTATCTTTAGCGGCTGAACGAGGTATCACTATGGAACAGAA
>DCAW01000155.1 GCA_002313895.1 Dehalococcoidia bacterium UBA1123 | reverse complement strand
TGAAGGGCAAAGTCGCTCTCGTCACAGGTGCAGGCCGAGGAATGGGCAGGGCTATCGCCATTCGACTCGCCAGCGAAGGCATCCACGTAGTGGCCACCGACATCGACAGCAAGATCGCTGACGACACAAGCATCACTATCAACGAGCTTGGTTACCAGGCAATATCCGTCGCGGCAGATATCGGCGACCTTGACGACATAGACCTCGTTGTAAAAGAGACTCTAAATGCGTTCGGTCGCATTGACATTCTGGTGAATAACGCCGGAGTGACCCGACACGCAGACGTAATGGAGCTAACGATAGAGGACTGGGACCGGATCCACCGGGTCAACGCCAGGGGCACGTTTTTCTGCCTCCAAAGAGTCGCCCGAGAACTGATTGACAGCGGTCAGGGAGGCCGGATAATCAACATCGCCTCCATAGCTGGCAAGGGCTATTCAGGCACCTCCAACGCTGCCTACGCTGCCAGCAAAGGAGCGGTGCTGGCTCTGACCCAGATAGCTGCGCACCAGCTTGGCCGCTACGACATCAACGTCAACGCTATCTGCCCAGGTGTGACTCGCACGCCCATGTCTCAGGCCACCATGGTCCAGCGGTCGCAAAATCTCGGCATACCCATGGAGGAACTAGAGGAACAGCGAAACGCCAACATACCCATAGGCAGAGCAAATGAGCCAGAGGACATAGCCGAAATGGCGGTTTTCCTAGCGGGCCCAGGCTCGCGGAACATCACAGGCCAGGCATTTAATGTGGACGGTGGCCTGGTTATGCACTGAGTGTTTCGGGGCTATCAGAAAGGATGTATGTCGAGTTCCGCAGTCTGTGTGAGGTGTTACGTAAGGATCAGTTGACATGGTCCTTCGGGCTGAGCGTTACTTGAACTCGGGCATCACTTTCTCGGTGAGTTGGCGGATGGAATTCAACACCAGCTCATTCGGTATCTGTCCTCCGAAGTTCATCTCCAGCACCAAGCCCGAGATGCCAAGCTCTTCTTCGTAACGTTGAATCCGTTCTACTACTTCCTCTGGCGTGCCATGCATTACCTTATGGCGTAGCACCTCGTCATAGGAAATGGTGTTTAAGCGTTGAAGCCTATCTGCGGTCTCCTCGTTAGGTGCGGAGCCGATCTGCGCGGCACTATAGCCTATCATGTGCATAGTGCTGGCCTCGGGTTCCGTGCGTGCCTTCTCAGCGTTCTCCGAAACATAAGCCGGTATGCGCAGCATCACATCGCCGGGGCCTGGGTGTCCCGCATCCCGCCTCGCTCTACGATACAATTTCAGCCGCTCTTTGAGTTCGGGCTCATCCGTGGTGGAGCTGATAAAGATTGGATATCCCAATCTGCCCACCATTGAGAAAGTCTCTGCGCTCGCCGTGGCAACTCGGATCGGCGGATGAGGCTCCTGATAGGGCTTGGGCTCCACGCTTACATCATTGAAAGCGTAAAACTTTCCCTCGTGTGAGAACGGCTGGTTACCCCATGCCTTGGTAATCACATCCATGGCTTCTAGGAACCGGTCGCTGCTCTCTGAGTAATCAATGTTATAACCCCTATAGTACCTGGTCAGGCCGCTGCGCCCTACACCGAACTCCAGACGTCCCTTGCTGATCTGGTCCAGCGTGGCGGCCTCCTCGGCGACGCGAAGGGGGTTCGCGAGAGGCAAAACCTGCACTGCCAGTCCAATTCTGACCCTGCTGGTGCGTGTTGCAACTGAGCTGGCGACGATCAGGGGCGATGACAGCACCGAAAAGGGGCTAAAATGGACCTCGGCCAGCCAGATGGAGTCCACGCCCATCCTCTCAGACGCCTCGATCTGACTAAAACAACGCCGGAAGGTCTCGGACTGTGTAGCGCCCTTCTGGATGTCGAAGTCGTAGAAGAGACCGAATTCTATAGACATCTCTTTACCATCCAATGTTTCCCAGATAATAACGATCGCATCTGTGTTGAATCAGACAATATTATCGCCCGCTGAAGTCGCCAAATGCCACCTGCCACACTCACAACAATATCGAATGCATCGAAGCCCTGCAAATAGCGTATGCGCAATCGGCTGAACAAGTTCGAGCCGTATGATAACCTTCTGCTGGCGAGAGATGATATGGTTCTGATCGAGCGCCGATCTGACATGGCAGACTGGGCCGACGTCGACAGGAGGAGAAAGGTAATAAATGCGATCTATGCAAGGCTTCCCATTGAGAATACCACAGGTTCAGAAAATATCGAGCAGGCTCTCAGGCGTCTAAAAGGAAAGAGCAGGAACAAATGAGTAAGGCATTAGAGGGGATCCGAATAGTTGACCTGACGCAATTTGAGGCGGGCACGTCCTGCACCGAGATTCTGGCATGGCTTGGCGCCGACGTCATAAAAGTCGAAGAGCCCACGAAGGGCGATCCGGGGCGTTATGGCAATACAGACATCCAAGGCGTGGATAGCGGCTACTTCATTAACCTCAACGCTAATAAACGAAGCATCACCCTCGATCTCAAGCAGCAGCGTGGAAAGGAAGTCTTCTTCGAGTTGGTCAAGCAAGGAGATGTGGTGGCAGAGAATCTGGCTCCAGGCACGTTGGAAAGGCTTGGGCTTAGCTACGATGCGCTCAGCGCTGTCAATCCCAAGATCGTCCTGGCAAGGGTGAAGGGATTCGGCACTTACGGCCCCTACGCCAAGTACAAGAGCTTTGATATGATCGCTCAGGCCGCTGGCGGCTCCATGGCTGTTACAGGCTGGCCCGGTGACCCACCCACGCATCCAGGTTCCACAATAGGGGATACTGGGACCGGCATACACGCCGCCTTGGGCATTATGGCGGCGTTGTGGCAGCGCCAGTCCACCGGAAAGGGACAGGTAGTGGAGGTGGCTATGCAGGATGCGGTCGTGAACTTCACCCGTGTGGCCATGTGCAACTTCAACGAGACGCATAAGGCACGCCCTCGATCTGGAAATAGCGTTTCCGGGATGCCAGGCACAAGTACCTACCGCTGCAAGCCCGGCGGACCAGACGACTATGTTTACCTCGCCGCCGGACCGCGCCGCCCCAACCTATGGCTGCCGTTGATTCGTGCCATCGGCGGTGATGAGCTAGCCGGTGATCCACGCTACTCAGACTCGGACTGGTGCGTCGAGAATGCCGCCACGCTAGACGAAATGATCGAGACGTGGACTATGGAGCGCACGAAGTACGAGGTATTCCACATTCTTGGCGAGGCGGGAGTTCCCTGCGGGCCCACTCTTAACGCCGAGGATATCTACTCCGACCCTCACCTGGCGGAGCGAGACATGATAATGACGCTGGAACACCCAAAGCGTGGGCCTTTCATGATGCCTGGTTGCCCGATAAAACTCTCAGACTCACCGGCTGAGCCGCGGATCGCGCCGCTACTGGGAGAGCATACTGAAGAGGTGCTTAGCGGGATACTTGGATTCGGAGAAAAAGAGTTGGCGGAACTACACGAGCAGCAGGTAATTGGTAGATCTTGAGTTTAAGCCCGGGGGGCTGTCCACCGGCTGGTTGCGCGTCGCCGGTAGGGTCCGAATTCATATCGGGTGGGTCATGAAACCATGACCCACTGAATCCTCTATGCACAGATAGACAGCATGTGCGATTTGGACGAAAAGTCGCCGTGATCACTAGCGTCGGGCGTTCTCAAGATGTCGGAAGAGCCATTGGTTGACGCCTGGCGCGCGAGCGGGTTGGGTTGGTGTGCTCGCAAACCTTCGACAGTCAATGCCACAGACGCCCAAGGAAGTTACAGGAGTGGCGCCAGACATTGAGCGGGTGGTTAAGAAGCGGTATGAACGGAGACAGCTACAAGTTCAGACAGAGCAGGAAGACCAACCAGGATCAGCAAATAAACCGAGCCTAGCTTTCAAAACCCCGAGTCGCATTCACAATCGCGATGCCGCTCAGCGTCACAGTTTCGCTCTGCCCCGTCGGCACAATCTCCGTCCACCCTTGACGCGCCTGATCACATTTACACCCCCGTTAGTTGAACCTTGTGCTCCGC
>DCAW01000129.1:3355-8941 GCA_002313895.1 Dehalococcoidia bacterium UBA1123 | reverse complement strand
AACCGGTCGATTTATGCCCTTGTTACATTGTGCTAGCTTTTCATCGGATCCACGCCCTTCTACTACACGTCCGCCCCAGAATCGCCCCTTTTAGCGTATTTCGACCCTATCGTAACGCCGGATTTAGTATTCGCATTTCGAGGAGTGTGATAACGCATGACCTCAACCGCTTTGCAGGTATCCAACCGTCACAACGGAAGCCCAGTTATACGATCCTACGCAAAGATACCGGCCATCATTGATGTGCCAAACCTGATACAAGTTCAACTAGACTCCTTTAACGACCTTAAAGGTCAGGGACTAAAGGAGCTTTTCGACGAAATCTCCCCCATTGAAGACTTCCCTGGCGGCAGATTCGAGTTGAGCTTCCTCGACCACTATTTCGAGGGCCCCAAGAACACCGAGGAGGCTTGTAGAGAGAAGGAGATCACATTCTCGGCTCCCTTGCACGTCACCGTTCAATTGAAAATCAAGGCAGGCGGCCCCGGACAGGGCGAAATTAAAGAGCAGACCCTGTTTATCGGCGACATCCCGATGATGACCTCCACTGGAACATTCATCATCAACGGCGCCGAGCGCGTGGTGGTCAGCCAGTTGGTCAGGTCACCGGGCGTGTATTTCACGACTGATTCAGACCCCAACACCGGACGACCCCTCGCCGCCGCCAAGCTCATCCCGTATAGAGGAGCCTGGATGGAGTTCGAAACCTCCAACCGCGACATCTTGTCTGTCAAGGTGGACCGCAAGCGCAAAACTCCCGTCACCACACTGCTGAGGGCAATGGGTTTTGCGACTGACACAGACCTCATGGACCTGTTTGAAGATGTGGACACCAGCGAAGAACACCAGTACATGCGGACCACCATCGACAAGGACTCCGGCGTCACCACTAAGGAAGAGGCGCTACTGGAGTTCTATCGACGGCTGCGCCCCGGCGAGCCTCCCAACGTGGAGAACGCCAAGAACCTGCTGGAAAATCTGTTCTTCAACCCCAGGCGATACGACCTGGGCAGAGTGGGACGCTACAAGCTCAACCGCAAGCTTCACGTTGACGACGCTGACGACTTCCGGGAACTGACTCTCTCGCCCGGCGACATCGTTGCCCTGCTGCGGAGGATGGTCGAGATTAACAACAGCGTCCTCGGCCCTGACGACATCGACCATCTGGGCAACCGCCGAGTCCGAGCAGTGGGCGAGCTTATCCAGAATCAGGTCCGTGTCGGACTGCTCAGGATGGAGCGCGTCATCAAGGAACGCATGACCACTCAGATGGACCCTGCCACCACCACGCCCGCCGCGCTGATCAACATCAGGCCGGTGGTCGCGGCTGTGCGGGAGTTCTTCGGAGGCTCCCAGCTTTCCCAATTCATGGACCAGACCAACCCTCTGGCAGAGTTGACCCACAAGCGCCGCCTTTCAGCCCTGGGGCCTGGCGGTCTTTCCAGAGAGCGCGCAGGCTTCGACGTCCGCGACGTTCACCACTCCCACTACGGCAGAATCTGCCCAATCGAGACACCAGAAGGTCCGAACATCGGCCTACTGGGTTCGTTGGCGACGTACGCGCGAACAAACGAATATGGGTTCATCGAAACCCCCTATCGAATGATATTCCAGTCGATGATGAACACCGACCCTCGGCTGGACGGTCGAACCATCACTGAGGACGTAAAAGGCTCCGATGGCAGGAACATCCTCAGAGCCGGAGGAGTTGTCCGAAAGAGTTCCGGCACCCTCACTCGTATTGCCGCGTTGGAAGAACAGCCGGTTGCCGTTAAGCCCTTCATCTCGGCAAACCCAACCGACATCGAGTATCTATCTGCCGACGCAGAGGAAACAGTATTCATCGCCCAGGCCAACTCCACAGTTGACGAGTTGGGCCAGTTCCTCGACGACAGCGTCGAGACCCGCAAGGGCGACCAGGTCGGCAAGGAACCACCTGAAGTCGTGGAATACGCCGACGTCTCCCCAATTCAGTTGGTCAGTGTCTCCACGGCGTTGATACCGTTCCTGGAGCATGACGACGCCAACCGCGCCCTCATGGGATCAAACATGCAGAGGCAGGCAGTCCCTCTGTTGCGTCCTGACCCGCCCCTGGTGGGCACAGGGATGGAGGGCCGTGTCGCCAGAGACAGTGGCCAGGTGATCATATCCCGCACCGACGGCGTAGTCACGCTCTCCACCGGAGATATGATCATCGTGACCGACTCCGAGGGAGAAAACCACACCTACAAGCTGCTGAAGTTCGTTCGCTCCAACCAGGGGACGTGTATCAACCAGCGGCCCATCGTCACCAGGGGCGATCTGGTGAAAAAAGGCCAAGTGATGGCCGATAGCTCGTCCACCGGACAGGGCGAATTGGCGCTGGGCCAGAACGTTCTCGTCGCCTTCATGAGTTGGGAAGGCTATAACTTCGAGGACGCCATCATCATCAGCAACAAGATGGTCAAAGAGGACACATTCACCTCGATTCACATTGAAAAGCACGAGGTCGAAGCCCGAGACACCAAGCTGGGCGCCGAGGAGATAACACGAGACATCCCCAACGTTGGCGAGGACAGCCTGCGGAACCTTGACGAGGAAGGCATCATCCGAGTCGGCGCAGAGATCGGCCCTGGCGACATTCTCGTCGGAAAGATCACACCCAAAGGCGAGACCGAGTTGAGCGCAGAGGAGAAACTCCTCCGGGCCATCTTCGGCGAGAAGGCCCGCGACGTTAAGGACACCTCCCTAAGAGTGCCCCACGGACAGCGCGGCAAGATCATCGAAGTCAAGGTGTTGAGCCGAATTAACAAAGACGAACTGCCCCCAGGCGTTAACAAACTGGTGCGCCTGTGGGTCGCTCAGACTCGCAAAATCACCGAAGGCGACAAGATGGCGGGACGCCACGGCAACAAGGGCGTCATCGCACGAATCCTGCCAGAAGAGGACATGCCCTTCCTGGCAGACGGCACGCCTGTCGACATCATCCTCAACCCCATCGGAGTGCCTTCACGCATGAACCTGGGGCAGGTGCTGGAGACCCATCTGGGTTGGGCCGCCAAAAGGCTGGGCTTTAGAGCCGTCACACCCGTGTTCGACGGAGCGCCCGACACCGCTATTGAAGACGCCCTGGCTCAGGCCTGGATGGTTGAAGCGTCCGGCGCCATTGACCCCAGGAAGTCCAGCCACAACGATGAAACCCAGATGGACGAAGATGTCCTGAAAAGCTGGATTGCCGAGCGCGGCTACGATTACGATAACCTGTTCGGCGACACCGAACTTGGTGTGCCTCGCAATGCCTGCAACGAAATCTGGCTCAAAGAAGAGATGGGACAGGACGTCACAGGCATGTCCGAAGAAGACATGATGGTCGAGGTCCTGAGACTCAATCGTGAGGAGCAAAAGGCCGCACCTATCATCGGGAAAGCTATCTTGTTTGACGGACGCACCGGCGAACAATTCAAGCAGCCGATCACCGTGGGCTACATATACATGCTCAAACTGATCCATCTGGTCGAGGACAAGATTCATGCTCGCTCCACCGGACCGTACTCGCTGATAACTCAACAGCCCCTGGGCGGCAAAGCCCAGTTCGGAGGCCAGAGGTTCGGCGAGATGGAGGTCTGGGCGCTGGAGGCTTACTCCGCCGCCTATAACCTCCAGGAAATGCTGACCGTCAAGTCCGACGATGTTGTTGGCAGAGTCAAGACCTACGAAGCCATCGTCAAGGGCGAAGACGTTATCCAGCCCGGCATACCGGAGTCCTTCCACGTTCTGCTAAAAGAGCTTCAGAGCCTGGGACTGTCGGTCGAACTGCTTCACGAAACGCCCGACGATCTTGAACTGCCCGACATGGACGACGAATACCCCTCAGAGCAAATCGCCGCCCTGGACATAGTCGAAGACACCGACGACGGCGTTGCCCAAATTCCTGTGACAGTAGGCGCAGGTGTCGCTGAGGAAGCCCAGGCAGAGGCGCCTGTCAACGAAGCGCCTGCGCCAACGGACATCACTGACCAGCCAGTCGCTTCAGTCGAGGATGTTGCAAGCTCTGACGACAACGGCGCAAGCGAGCCAGTCGGAGTCGTTGAAGACAGCCAGGCGCCCGAGACGGCGACCAGCGAACAGGTCGAAGAAGAAACCGGGTCCCCCGAATCTGCGGGTGACGACGACTAACATTCAGAACAATATGCGTATATGTGCGACGGCAGCCCATAAATTGAATATTCAGTGGCTGTGACTCCTTCGCATCCTCAATCAGAGCGCTCAGATTGACAGCTTTAGTACCGGCAAGTACGCATCGGAGATAACACTATCAGCTTGATGGAGTTTGACATATGGCCCTCGGCGGTAACGACTTCAATGCAATCAGAATCTCACTGGCCTCACCAGACCAGATCAAAATCTGGTCCTACGGCGAGGTAACCAAGCCAGAGACCATTAACTATCGGACACTTCGCCCTGAAAAGGACGGCCTGTTCTGCGAGCGCATTTTCGGTCCCACCAAGGACTGGGAGTGTTATTGTGGTAAATACAAGAAAATTCGCTATAAGGGCGTCATCTGCGACCGCTGCGGCGTCGAGGTGGCCCGTTCCAAAGTGCGGCGCGAGCGCATGGGGCATATCGCTCTGGCCGCTCCCGTTGCCCATATATGGTTCTCCAAAGGGACACCCAGCAGGCTGGGCCTGCTGCTAGACCTGTCTCCCAGAAACCTCGACAGGGTATTGTATTTCGCCCAGTACCTCGTGACCGAACTCGACATCGAACTTCGCGCCACCAAGGTAGACCAACTCCAGGTAGAGTTGGACGAAGGTTTGGAGAAGATCGAACTGGAAATGATGGCGGAGATCGAAAAGCTCCAAAATCAGTTGGCCGAACTGGGCGAGCCTCCCGAGGACTCGGAAGAGTCCGAGGACAGCGAGGATGGCGAGGAGAAAACGCCGGACCCGCGCGTTGAGCTTCAGACTGAAATCGCGAAACTCCAAGCGCAGTTGGACGAAGGCAAATCCAACTTTGAAAATGACGTAATGACCCAGATCGACGATCTGGAAGGTTTGTACGTCGGCCAGCTTCTGACTGAAACCCGGTTCAGGGAGCTTCGAGACCAGTCCTCAGGCATCTTCAAAGCGGGAATGGGCGCCGAGGCAGTGCTGAAAGTGCTAAACGGCGTGGACCTCGAAGAGGTTCGCGAAGGACTGCAAGATGAAATGCAGTCCACCTCCGGACAGCGCCGCAAGAAGGCGATCAAGCGCCTTCGTGTCATCGAGTCCTTCCGCAAGAGTGGGAACAAGCCCGACTGGATGGTTCTGACAACTCTGCCGGTCCTGCCTCCTGAACTGCGCCCGATGGTGCAACTTGACGGCGGACGATTCGCCACCAGCGACCTGAACGACCTGTATCGCAGGGTAATCAACCGAAACAACCGGCTCAAGAGGCTCATCGAGCTTATGGCGCCGGAGATCATCGTGCGTAACGAAAAGCGCATGCTCCAGGAGGCTGTGGACGCCCTGATCGACAACGGACGTCGCGGACGCCCAGTGTCAGGCAGCCACAACCATCGGCTCAAGTCACTGTCCGACCTCCTGCGAGGCAAGCAGGGCCGCTTCC
>DCAW01000129.1:0-3056 GCA_002313895.1 Dehalococcoidia bacterium UBA1123 | reverse complement strand
GGCAAGCAGGGCCGCTTCCGCCAGAACCTGCTAGGCAAGCGCGTGGACTACAGCGGCCGCTCGGTCATCATCGCCGGGCCGGAACTGAAGCTCCACCAGTGCGGCCTGCCCAGACGCATGGCGCTGGAACTATTCAAGCCCTTCGTCATGAACAGGCTTGTCATGAAAGGCTACGCACACAACATCAAGAGCGCAAAACGAATGGCAGAGCGCATCAGGCCAGAGGTCTGGGACATCCTCGAAGAGGTCGTCAAGGACAGGCCAGTGCTTCTCAACCGAGCGCCCACGCTGCACCGTCTTGGCATTCAGGCATTCGAGCCTGTGCTGATCGACGGCGCGGCTATCCAGGTGCATCCTCTGGTCTGCACGGCCTTCAACGCTGACTTCGACGGCGACCAGATGGCCGTCCACGTGCCGCTGTCCAGAGAGGCGGTCACAGAGGCTCGGCGCATGATGCTCAGCACATACAACATGCTCTCGCCTAGCTCTGGCGAGCCTATCGTGGCTCCAACCCAGGACATCGTTCTGGGAACCTATTACATGACGATCGTTGACGAGAGAGCCGAGGGCACCGGGCGCAGATTCAACAACTTCAGCGACGCCCGCCTGGCCTATGACATGGAAATCATCGGCCTTCGAGCGCTTATTAACGTTCGCCATACACTGCCCAATGGAGAGGTTGAAACCCTGGACACCACAATGGGTCGCATCCTCCTCAATGACGAACTGCCAGATGTAATCCCCTTCCAGAATATGGAGATTGAAAAAGGCACGCTCAAAGACATCGTGGCGCAGTGCTACAAGTTGACAGGCAACGAGAAAACCTCAGAGGTCCTCGACGCCATCAAAGACCTGGGCTTCCGTCACGCCACCATGTCCGGTGTCACCATCGCCATCAACGACGTGGAGGTCCCCCATGAGAAGGCCGGCATCATAGCCGACGCCGAAAACAAGGTGGAAACGCTTGAACAGCAGTACCAGGACGGCCTCATCACCGAGGAAGAGCGCGACCAGAACGCTGTCCAGGTATGGACTGACACCAACGAAACACTTACCAAGGTGATCGAAGAGAACCTCCGAAACTACGGTGGAATCTACCTGATGGCGAACTCAGGGGCGAAGGGAAACATCGCTCAGATAAAGCAGATGGCAGGCATGCGTGGACTGATGTCCGACCCGAAGGGCCGTATTATTCCCCGCCCGATCAAAGCCAACTTCCGCGAGGGACTCAGCGTGCTGGAGTATTTCATCTCCACTCACGGCGCTCGAAAGGGCCTGGCTGACACCGCCCTGAGAACAGCCGACAGTGGATACCTGACCAGACGACTGATCGATGTGGCCCAGGAAGTCATCATCATGCGGGATGACTGCGAGACCCCCTCCGGCATCTGGGTCGACTCTTCTAACGAAGACGACATGGCAACGTCCTTCCGCGAGCAGGTCAGGTCTCGGTACATGGCGGCCCCTGTTGGCGATCCTGAAACAGGCGAGATAATTTTGGACCGTAATGACGTCGTCGACGACGATGCCGTCGACAAGCTGGAAGCCGCCAACGTCGAAGCCGTAATGGTCAGGTCTCCAATGAACTGCGAGGCGCAGAAGGGCGTTTGCCAAAAGTGCTACGGCACCTCTCTCGCCACAATGCGACCTGCGATGCAGGGCGAAGCTGTCGGCATCATAGCCGCCCAGAGCATCGGTGAGCCTGGAACACAGCTAACCATGCGAACGTTCCACACAGGCGGCATCGTGGGCTCCGACATCACGTCCGGCCTGCCCAGGGTTGAGGAACTCTTCGAGGCCCGCGCGCCCAAGGGCGAAGCCGTGCTGTCAGAGATCGCAGGCGACGTAGAAGTCACTGAGCTTCCAGAGGGCCGAAGCATCCGCATAGTCAGCACGGAAGAATACAGCGACGAATACGTCCTGCCAGAGGGCTTCTCGTCCATCGTGCAGGACGGCGACATGGTGTCGATCGGCGAGAGGCTTGCCGAACCGGAAGACACGTCAGAAGAGGATGAGGAAGTCACGGCGCTTCAGTCGTCAGACCTCATCGCTCGGGTCTCAGGAGTCGTTAGGGCCGATGGAGACGTTCTTACAATATCCTGGAGCGACGAGGAACAGCGCGAGTATGTCATACCCGCCGCTGCCCATATCATCGTCCGGTCCGGCGACCCTGTGATCGCGGGACAAGCGCTGACCTCAGGTCCCAAAAACCCTCAGCAAATTCTGAGCATTCAGGGCCGAGACGCAGTGCGGCTGTACCTCATCGAAGAGGTGCAGGCGGTCTATAAGTCTCAGGGCGTGCCCATCCACAACAAGCATGTGGAACTGATAATTTCCCAGATGCTCCGTAAGGTCCGCATCGACGACCCCGGCGACACCGACCTGCTGCCAGCAGAGTTGATTGACCGCCAGGGCTACGAAGAGACCAACGAGGGCATTCTGGCCGAGGGCGGCGAGCCTGCCACAGCCACGCCGGTGCTATTGGGCATTACAAGGGCATCGTTGAACATGGACAGCTTCCTTGCGGCGGCCTCCTTCCAGGAGACCACCCGCGTGCTGACCGAGTCCGCCGTTAACGGCGAGATCGACTATCTGCGCGGCCTCAAGGAAAACGTCATTATCGGAAGGCTGATACCTGCCCGTCTCGACCTCAGTGGAGACGAGATTAAAGGATTGGAAGAAGGCTCGCTCCCCAAACCGCTTGACATCATGTCCGGCGGAACCCAGCCTCAGGATGTGCTGTTGGCCGGCGACCCACAGCCTCTAGGGCAGGAACCGAACGCCGATTTCGTCGTCGAAGAGAGCATCGTGAACGATGCCTTCGAGCAGATTCCGTCCAGCGACGACTAAGTTTATTGAAAACCCAGGGCCCCGAGAACCGGGTCAGAGCATCGCATCCATCAAAAGATGCGGCAGATTTGACCAGGTTCTCGGGGCCTTGTTAGGCTTGATCCAGCCGACGCATAATTTCCAAAGTGTCGGTCATCAGGAACAAACGGGCGGTTAGCTCAGTGGTTTAGAGCGCTGCGTTGACATCGCAGAGGTCACCGGTTCAA
>DCAW01000101.1 GCA_002313895.1 Dehalococcoidia bacterium UBA1123 | reverse complement strand
GGCCATCGTGGGCAGTCGCGTTCCCTCTGTGAATGCCAGAGTCGCGCATGCCTCGACGTACTCCTTTTGTCCATCTTCGACGAACCCGCCGTAGAATACTTCGGGATGCTCATCTTGCACTGTGTCGAGGCTGGACAGGAGGACTCGTGCCTCCTCCCGCAATCTGCGGGCCTCTTCAAAGTCGCTCCGATGTGAGGCTCGAATGGAGTTTGCAGAGAAACGTATCACCTGTCGAGAGGCCCGGAGCGCCACCTCACGAGCGGCATGGGTGTTGGTCATCGCCTGGGTGGCCTGGTCACCTGCGGCCCGCACCGCGTCGACAAGTTCATCGGTGGTGACGCGTGTCTCGTTGTTTGACAATATTGTCTCCTTGCTGGGCCTTGTGGCGTCAAATTCGGAAGCGCCGAGACCAAGGTGATGAAAATACTAGCGAGTCAAAGTAGGTTAACGAAGGCTGTTCTGTCGAGCATACATTGGCGACCAGACTAGCTGGATGCCTCGTCGAACATCTGGACCAACTCGCGTGTCGCCGTCTGTGGGTCGTCTGAGTATGTTATCGCGCTGACGATGCATAAGCAGTCGGCTCCGGCCTTAACAACATCTGCGATATTGGATTTTCCGATGCCGCCTATCGCGACAAGTGGAAGAGGAACGGCGTTTTTGACTCGCGTGATCTCGTTTGGTCCCAATGCGCTGCGCCCAGACTTGCCCATTGTCGTGGTGGCGTAGATCGCGCCCACGGCCACGTAGTCAACGCCTTGAACGTGAGATTCCAAAGACTGCTCCAGGCCGCTGTTGGAGCGCCCAATTAGCTGCTCCGGCGAGAGCAGACTGCGGGCGTGCTCAGTTGGCAGGTCAGTCTGGCCGATGTGCAGTCCGTGAGCGTTGGACGCGCGGGCGACGTCTGCTGCGTCGTTCATGAAGAACAGGGCGTCGTACTCGTCGCACATATTTTTGAGGAGGTTGGCTTGCTCTAGTTGTTCACCCTTGTCGCTCAGCTTGTCTCGGAGCTGGATGACTTTGGCTCCGCCTTCCAACGAGGCGCGGGTCATGAATTCCATCGAGCGGCCCTGGGTGGCTTCGGGGTCGACAATTACGTAGATTCCGGTCAGTTTCTTGGCGAGCCTTTGCCTGAAGTTTGCGCCTGCCTGTTGTTCCGCGCGGTCCAACACCAACTTCGCTCTTCTCAACCAGGATTTGTCCAGCGCTGAACTATCGGAGTCTCGCACGGCGGCGAGCGTTCCCACGGTGGCGCGGACGGACTCGATAGCTCTAACGGCTAGCGCTGGGTGATCGTCGGTCAGTTGAGCGTGCGCCTGCCGTCGCCCGGAAGACTGTTCACGGGTCAGGTCGCCAGATTCAGGGAATGGAAGTGACTCTCTCATCATTTTGATGTCCGAGTACAATCCCAGAGGGGCGGTGATGAACACTTCGAGGAGTCTAATTCCTTCGATGAGGGCGGTTGACTGAGCTTGTGTGTATGGGTTCATGATACATGTCTCGATTGTCGGTTAGGTCGGGCTGCCACAACGCGCAGGCGAAGCGGCTTTGTTCTACTCGTGGCCGTGACATTGACCTGAACGACAGCCCCACGGAAAGTTTGCGGATAGAATCAGGATTTCGGAGTTCCGAGTGATGCAGGCATGTCCACCGCTCGCCTGTTATCGGCGTTGGCTTGGGCTAGATTTTAGCACAGTTGTCGGTCTGGGGACGCCGCATGAGAGGATCAGGACTCGGCGGAGAATCCCATCGGGTCGTCGTCGAACTCAATTTCCTCAAGAGCGTTTTTGGCGGCTTCCTCTATGGCGTCGTCACCCATGAGGAGGCACTGCTGAAGGGCGCGTTTCGAGAGACTGCCTCCGATGGCGCCAAGAGCGCGCACCGAAGCAAGCTGCACTAACGAGTCGTCGTCGTTGAGCAAGGCTATCACGTGGGGGACTGTGTCTTCCTCGCCCAGATTGCCACAGGCAGTGGCCGCCTCGTAGCGGATAGCGGGATCGGAGCTCTGAGTTTCCTGGATCACGATGGGCATCCATGCGGAGTCGGAGCTTTGGCCCATCGCATATATCGCGCTCTGTTTTAGTTCTGGGTTGCCGTCATCGTAGGCTTCCTTGATGATCTGTTCAACCTGGGGAGAATTGAAGCTGGCAACGGATTCGATGGCGCGGCGGCGGGTTTCGAGGCTTTCATCATCGCGGTCTATCACTTCCATTAATGCAACCCGAATACGCTCGCCGTCCCGCTTTAGCACCTTGCCATCCTGGGCCATTGCCGCGAATTTGCCAAGCGATACCGCCGCGGAAGCTCTGACCTCGAGAGAGTCGTCCTTGAGCAGGAGGTCTATCAGCGGTCGAATGATGGTGCGGTCGTCTGAGTCCTCAAGACCTCTCGCAGCCTTCGCGCGAACCTGGTCGTCCTTGTCCCTTAAGCAGGCCCGAAAGACCGAGGCGAAGTCGAGGTCGAGGTTGTCTTCGACAAGCTCGGTCATTCTGTCCACGATTTCTCTGCGGCGTTCTGTCGGGATAGTTGACCACAGGCCCAACAACTCGATAATTTCTGGCCCGGCAAGCCCCGAGAGTTGGAGCAAGCCAGAGTGTTTTATCACAATTTCTGGGTCGGTAAGTTCAGAGAAGTAGTTGTCTAGTGTCACCCTTAATTCATCCTAAGAAAGCCCGTCGAGCCTGATATGAAACGATACGCCGCAAAACGCGGGAGATTTATTGGAATCCTCAAGTGGCTTAGTGGTCTGACGCCTGACGAGGTGTCTTTGAATCGACGACAAAACCTGCGCAACTCGATTTGAAGTTAATTGAGCCAAACTCTCTTTGTCAAGTCGGGCTAGGGATTTTGTTGACGGATTGCCATATAATCCGGTTAGCGGCAGGTAGACCGCCTGCGCCGGCTTTTGGTCCGATATTCAACCAATGGCAAAAGGACATAATACGTGTCAACGCGCAATGAGGAACCCATACGCAAATCGCGGATTCGCAAATACAAGGCTCCAGAAGTTATGGAGATTCTTGCGCCTGTTCACGGGCCTGCCGAATGGGA
>DCAW01000050.1:46040-46471 GCA_002313895.1 Dehalococcoidia bacterium UBA1123 | reverse complement strand
GCGTTCCAGCAATTGAACCCAGAATCCTACAAAAGCATATCGACGATGCTCAACACCAAGCGCACCGAGCGCGAGGATTATGTATGGAAGGTTCAGGGGATATTGCAAGGCGAGCTTGAAACCGCAGGCATCCGCGCCGAGGTCACTGGGCGCCCTAAGCACATTTACTCGATACACAAAAAAACCCTCAAATACGCCGAAATGACAAAATCGATGGATGACATTTACGACCTTTTCGCCCTTCGCGTGCTGGTGGATGATCTAGCAGGCTGTTATGCGGCCCTGGGCGTGGTTCATAACAAGTGGCGTCCTCTGCCTGGTCAGTTTGACGACTATATAGCTAACCCTAAAGATAACCTTTACCAGTCAATCCACACTACAGTCCTGTGCGAGGATGGCAACTCAGTCGAAGTTCAGATTCGCACCCACGA
>DCAW01000050.1:34648-45646 GCA_002313895.1 Dehalococcoidia bacterium UBA1123 | reverse complement strand
GCTCAGTTCGACCAGAAGATGACCTGGCTCCGCCAACTGCTGGAGTGGCAGCGTGATGTCGCCGAGGCAGAGGAGTTCGTCGAGTCGTTCAAGACAGACATCTTCCAGAATCAGGTGTTCGTGTATACACCGGCGGGCGACCTCAAAGAGTTGCCAGCAGGCTCAACGCCTTTGGATTTCGCTTTCCGCATCCATTCAGACCTCATTTTTCGGTGCATAGGCGCCAAAGTGAATGGGAAGCTAGTGCCGCTGACCTACAAGCTTCAGAATGGTGACACCGTCCAGGTGCTGACGTCGAACACTGTGCGAAGCCCGAGCCTTGATTGGCTGAATCAGGAAGCCGGTTATATTCGTACCGCGTCGGCGCGAGCCAGAGTGCGCCAATGGTTCAAGCGACAGGAACGCAGCGCGAATATACAGCGCGGGCGAGATATGTACAACAAGCAAATCAAACGACTCAACGCGACGATGTCGGACAGTGAGGCCGCGGAAATGGTCGGCATCGCCAAGGTGGAAGACTTCTTCGCCGCGTTAGGTGACGGTTCTGTGACGGTGAACCAGGTTGTGCAGAAACTGTCCAACAAAGAGGCAGAAAATATCGTTGAGATCAAGCCTGCCGCCGCTCTCCCTTCGATACTGCCCAGTTCGGCAATCGAGGTTCTCGGCGTCGGCGACCTGCTGACATCCATCGCCCGGTGCTGCAATCCGATCAACGGCGACGAGATCGCAGGGTACATCACCCGGTCGCGGGGAGTCACGGTCCACCGTAGGAACTGCCCGAACATCCTCAACGAGACAGAGAAAGAGCGACTTGTAACAGTCGCCTGGGGCAAGACACAAACCCTGTATCCGGTGCGAATCCAGGTCAGGGCGTGGGATCGCGTCGGCCTTCTCAGGGATGTGACGGCCGCGGTGTCTGATGAGGGCGTGAACATAGCGGAGTGCGTGTCTGAGGAGTACGCTGACATGTCGATCATTACGTTGACGGCCCATATTCGGGGTATCGACCAACTCAGCACGTTGTTCTTCAGGCTGGAAGGAGTCAAAGGAGTTATAGGTGTCACAAGGGCCCATTCGTGAATCACCTCCATTTCATGCTAAAATGGTTTGTCGCTCGGCACGAACGCAGTTTTGCGGTCAACTGCTGAGCCATTGACATGCCTGATTATTAAGGAGAACCCGACAAATTGCCTAGCGCCAAATCCCATCGAGCATCCGTCCGAAAAGCAGCGCGAAATGCCCCACTGAGGACACGAGCCAAGACTTTCGTGAAACGAGCGAGAATACTCATCGAAGCCAGTGATTTCGACAACGCTGAGAAAGCCGTGCGAGATGCTGTCGTCGCCTTGGACAAAGCGTCTCAAAAAGGCGCGATTCACACGAACAATGCTGATCGCAGGAAGTCCAGAATAATGCTTATGCTGAACAAGGCTCGCAAGGCCTGAGTCAGCGCGGTAAATCCGTAGATCTCCGAACTTCGATCCTGTCGATTGAAACACTGATAACCCGAGAGATATAGATGCTGAAAATTCGACTCAGGCGCACAGGCGCGCGACATCAACCCAGCTACCGCGTAGTCGTGGCCGACTCCAGGGCCGCCCGCGATGGCGCTTTCATCGACTATTTGGGTCACTACAACCCCCGCACAGACCCTCCCACCATCTCCATTGACCAGGAAAAAGTGAAAAAATGGATTGGCGTCGGCGCGCAACCGACTGACTCCGTTAAGCAACTGCTCTACACATTGAGCAATTCAGAGAAAACCGAATCTGAATGAAAGAACTCGTCGAGTACATCGCCCGTTCCATCGCATCTGAGCCGGACGAGGTGAAGGTCACCGAGGAAGAAGACGATGGGCGCATCATTCTGCGCCTCGAAGTCGCTCCCGACGACAAAGGCAAAGTCATCGGAAGGCAAGGGCGAGTGGCGCAATCCATTCGAGTACTGCTGAGAGTGGCCGCAGTCAAACAGGGAACCCGCGCGACCCTGGAAATCGTCTAACTCCCCCGCGTCCCACCTTCAGGTTAACCAGCTATGACGCCAGAACCAGCAGACGACCAGGTCGTCGTAGGCGTCGTGACAGGAGCCTTTGGCTTGAACGGTGACGTCAAAATAGAACTCCACACCCCGTCCCCAGAGCGCTTTTCCCCGGGCAACCAGCTACTTCTCGACGGCCAGCCAACCATTGTCGAGCGGATGCGCGCCGAGAGAAATCATCTTGTGGTTAAGCTGGACCTCATCCCCGACAGAGACAAAGCCGAATCACTGGGCGGCCATTTACTCACTATCCCAGAGGAAAAACTCAACCCCCTGCCGGATGATCAGTTCTACCATTTTGAGCTTCTTGAAATGTCGGTTTATTCAGACGACGATGTCTTGCTGGGAGCCATCTCTGAGATAATCACCACACCAGGAAATGACGTCTACGTTGTCCAGAAGACTGGGTTCCGCGACCTGCTGTTGCCAGCGCTCGCGAGTGTAGTGCTGGACGTGGATGTGACCAGAAAACGGATGACGGTTCGTCTACTGGAAGGTTTGGAACAGGTGGAGGCTACGATTTCAAAGCGGAAGCGTCGCGCCGAGCGCCGAAGAGCCAACATCGCAAAGGCGACCTCAGTGTCGGAAACCGACACTGCACAGCCAAACACAAACCCTGGAGGACTGCGAATGCCTATCGTTTCACACAGCGAAAACGAAGTGCCCTGGAGACCCAATTATCGAAAGTGGGACATCACGCAATCTAACGATGGCACCACCAGTTCCAGCATGGCTTACAGTGTTATCGGCGTTGGGGCGGGTGCGCCACTGCACACCCACGAAGCGGACGAACTGATCGTCGTCCTGGAAGGCGTTCTAGAAGTCCGAATCAACGACGAAATTCACCAAGTTGGCCCCGACCATACAATCGTTGTGCCTCCAAACGTCCCTCATGGCTTTACAATTGTCGGAGATTCCGACGCCCGGATTCTCGGCTTCTTCCCAATTCAGGATCCATTTCACCACACCCACTATCTAGAAGGCGGCCCTGCGAATCAAAACGACGAGTAGACTCCGACTAATCAATGACTCGGAACATGCGCTCTTGAGAAGGAGTCATCAACTCCTGGGGAATTGGCTCGAAAGGCCGGCCGAGCGGCGCCCATAATACTTTGAATTGAGACGGCGGCGATGGCGAGAAGTATGTCACCCGAATCGGGACGACCCCGGCCTGCAGCCCGATTTCCCCGGCGTCTTCGACATCGTCAGATGGCGGACGGCTCGCCACGAGTTTATCGTTGACATACAACTTCACGGTTCCTGAGCCTTGGACCCTGAACTGATAGACACTGGGGCCCTCAATTGTCAAAGCGCCTTCCCAAACTCCGAGACTGGGTTCCTCCACTACGGGCGTGTAGTAGAAATTGTCGGTCGCCGGGGTGACGTGCGAAGCATCGGGCGTGTCCTTTGCTTCCTGACCCCCGAAGAATTGTCCCGCCAGCCCGATAGGCCGAACCGATCCGTGATACAAGTTGTTGACCGGCACAGGCTCTAAATCCCCGTCTGGCGGCTGCCACAAGAGCCTGATGAAAGTGTTCGACTCGTCGATAGTCCCTCGAATCGAGATCGAATGCAGCCCAACCGCAGGAACGAGGCTGACTTCGAGTTTGTCCTGATCGAGAATCTTTCGACCGTCCAACTCTACCGTGGCGTTGATGTCGCCATCCAACTTCAGCATGTAGTCTCCAGGATGCACTACGTGCAGACTGCCTTCCCAAACTAACTCGTAAGGGAACTGGTCTGGCCCCAGGTCTGCATGCCAAACGGCCTGCGGTGTGATGACTGTCTGATCGACGGTCGAACCGCTACTCTGCACGTAAGTCGCTTCCAAGCCCTGCCGAGCAGATAATTGCTCTGCGCTAATTACGACAGAATAGTAGAGCGGATCGCCGCCACGTGGAGCGCGAACCTCAGTAAACTGTCCGTCCGGATAATAGGCCTTTAACGTTTGGTAGAATCCGGGTTCCCGCGGCTCAAGGTAGATCGAAGCGCCGCGCCACACCAGTGCAGAATCCAAGGGTATAGTCTCAGGAGCCTTGATAATCTCGAATCTAGGGTGATTTGCTAACAGCGTGCTTGTGAGGCCAAACAGGAACTGTCGCGACACCCAGATGCTGTACCCGCGCCTTTGCTGTTCTGTCATGTGGCGGGACATCAGGGTTTCGTCTGTGGAAAAGGAAGCGAAAACTTCAGGATTATCAGCCTGCTCGCCGAAGTAGGTGTCGACGTTCAAATATGCGATGGTCCCCAACAACGCCAGAACAAATGGCGTTGTCGCCCGACGAATTGATACCCACGGCGCGCTCCTTCCCGCGCTCCAGATTACCGTGATAACCAGGGCGCACATAGCCGCCACTGCCGGAATAACTGAAATCGCCCGCAGAGATTGTGGCGCCTCCCAAGGGACAGTGAGCACGCCCGGCAGGATCATGAAAAACACCCAAAAAGGCAGGCTGATGAGCGCGATATCTCTCCAGCGCCATAGCGCAATTCCCAACCCCAAAAGCATCAAAATACCGGATAAAAAGTCCAGCATGGGTTCACCGGGAATGTTGTGTCGAGGGTTCGGATCGCCCTTTGCATGGAACATCAAGGCGTGTTGAACGAAGCTGTCTTGAAGTCGGTCTGCAACCTGATCTCTGGGGGCGAGGGTGAACACCGACGTTGTGTCGGCGCGGGCGAAGAATTGTTCAGATTCGTCGATAGCGAACTGTACGACTGGAGCAGCCACGACCAACGCCACCAACGTCATAACTGTCACGCGCCCGATGAAATCTCGGATAACCGGGCGTTGAAAAATCAGATGGTGCAGAAGCAGAAATCCGACGACCAGCGGGAACACCCGCAAAGAAGTGTAGAACCACATCGACAGGCCGAGAGACACGCCGGCGAATCCGTAGTCCGAAATACGTTCGCTTCTCAATGCTCGAAGCGTCAGGTATGCGGTCAGCGCCGCAAAGAGCGGGGCCGTGATGCCGTGCATCCCAATCCGGCTCCAATTGATGTCCCAACGCATGACAGTCACTAGGAACGCAGCGATTAGCCCAGGCCATGTTCCAAGTATGAACCTGACGAAAAGAAACGCTGTGACGATTCCCAACAACCCGAACGCCACGCTCGCCAATCTGCCGGTGGTGATTGCGAGGCCGCCCAGTTTTATCAGAACCGCGATGGGCATGAGGAACATCGACGGAAGGTTAGTAGACGGCACGTAGACTTTCAGATTCCCCGGGTCTCGCACGATTTCTCGCGCCTGGAGCAGGTTATCAGCCTCATCGAACCACAGTCCCGCCGGTAGGTCTTCCAGATTGTAGAGCCTCAATCCGGCGCCCAGCGTCAAAATGCCTGCCAACATGAGCCAGGGCATGAGCGCGTTCAGACTGAAATGGAGTCCGTCTCGATGTCGGATCGCCTGCCAGACGGCCGTCCATCGACCTTCAATTGTCGGCAGTGAGACAATTAAGATGATCATCGACGCGCCGTAGGAATACCACGCGAGGGTCCGGCTCTCGACCTCTTCAAGACCAAACTCGCGGAGCGATAAACCTAACAACAGCCCGCTTAACAATATGCCAGCCGCCCCCAAGTTGAACTCGGTTACCCGGACTCTAATTTTCGGTTGAGCTTCAACTGGAGAATCATCGATCTGAGGCATACGTAAGCTTAATTGCACAGGCTCGGAAGGACAGGTTGAGACATTGGTTGAGCTGTTAGCAGGAGTCGAAAGCTGACGCCTGGAAACGGACAAAACCATCGCTCCAACGCCAACGACCAACGGAGCGACGGCCCAACGCAAGTTGTTGTCCCTGATGAGATAAACGGCCAGTCCACACAGCACGAAGGCCGACGCCACCAGCACGAATCGCAACGCGCCAGGCTCGGAGTTCCTCATGCGTGAGATTCTGTCTTGACCACTTCCGACTGATACAACGTCTGGATGTCGTCAACCGAGTATCCTATTTCGGAAAGTATATCTTGCGTCTGCTGACCCAGTAACGGAGTCGCGAGCCTGACTTCACGTTTTACCCGACCAAAAGTGACAAGATTTACGGCCATTTTCAAAGTGCCAATAGTCGGATGTTCGATTTGCGATACGTGGCCGTTCTCGACGGCCTGCGGGTCATCATAGAATGCCGTTTCGTATTCTTCAGCGACCGGCGCAGACGGGACTCCTGCCTCTGTTAGCTTTTGGTGGGCGGCTTGAGCGCTGAGGCCCGAGAAAATTTCTGCGAGACAGATGGCGAGTTCGTCATCATGCGAAGCGCGGGCGTCTTCATTGCCGAATCGGGAATCGGCGAACAGGGCAGTGGCGCCAATAGCTTGGAATAGCGAAGCAATATTTTCTTCGCCATTCGCAGAAAGGTAGATCCATCCGTGAGACGTTTCGTAAAGCCGGTGCAAAGCGTTGAGTCCGAAATGTCGGCTGTCAGCAAGTCGACGTGGTTGTTTGCCTTCAGCTCGCATGAAACCGTCGGCGTTCATTATGATTCCGGCGCTCAACAAATTGGTGTTCACTTTTTGGGCAACGCCGGTGCGCTCGCGGGCGAAAAGCGCCATCACGGCTCCCAGCGCTGTCATCGCCCCTCCGGTGTAGTCACAAGGCGCCAGACGGCCGAGGAACATTGGCGGCAAGCCATTGCCGCCCTGGGCGCGTTGAAGTCCAGTTATCGCTTGGGCCAGGGGGTCAACACCGGGCCGGTGAGCGTACGGGCCAGTCCAGCCATATGCGGTAACGTGTGTCTCAATGAGGTTGGGGTTGATTTCCGCCAGCTTTTCACTTGAAAGGCCCATGCGATCTGTAGCGCCTGGCCTCATGTTAGCCAGCAAAACGTCGGATTCTGCCGCGATCCGTTGGGCAATCTCGCGCCCTTGCTCGGTGCGTGTGTTGACGGAGATCGAGCGTTTATTGGCGTTATAGAACACGAAACCGCCGGCCCCAGCGGGGCGGGAAATATCGCCGTATAATGACTCCAGCTTCACGATTTTCGCTCCCAGGTCCGCCAGCAATCTGCCGGCAATTGGGCCTGCGATCACATTGGCCGCCTCCAATATTTTCACATCATGGAGGGGCAACTCATCTTGGTTGTCGCCTGCTGAAACTGTTTGATTTTTAACGAGGTCGGGATTTTCCGATAGCCAATCGACGGCTTGGACAGCCGACGATGCTCTGGGGCCGCGCACGTTTCCGGGAGTTTGCGACAGATTGATAGGCAGGCCCGCAAGAGATGTCATTCCTAAAAGCGGATCATCTAGCTCCATAATCATGTCGTTGTGCATTATTTGCGGGTCGTCCATCGCCTGTTCTGTGGTCAATGCGGGCGCGTACGGGACGTCGGCATCCTCGAAAATCCGCATCCATTTTGAAGCTGGTTTTGTTCGCATGGCATTGGCGACGATGTTAAACAGCTTCGCTCGGGCTGTTTCAGATTGCGGATAACGCCCGTCGCCAAATTCAGGATCGGTCATCAAGTGCGCGATGCCTAACACAGCCGCCGCCAAGTCCACGAACCCGGAGTGGATACAGCCTAGCTGTATCCACTCGCCGTCGGCGCACTCGAACACACTGTAAAACGGTCCGCCGCCTGCAGGACTCATCATCATCGTGCGTGGTTGCAGGTTGTCTCCGATCGCTTTGGGAGAGTACAAGAGGGCGCCGGCCATCAGCGAGGTTTCGACTCTCTGAGCCGCGCCGGTGCGCTCTCGATGCAATAGGGCCGCCGTCACGCCCAGAGCTGCCAACAATCCTGCTCCTACACTGGCGACAGGATGCACAACATGGATCGGCCCACCGCGAAATGAGGGTTGGTTAGCAAGGATTCCCATTCGGGCCATCACGAGGTCGTGATCCGCCGGTTCGTCGAGCAGTGGGCCCGCATTGCCATACGCCGAGATCGTGCAACGTATCAGGTTCGGATTCGCCTTAGCTGCCGCACGGAACATCACTTCCTTCTCGAATCCTGGCGCAATGTCCTCAATTACGACATCTGCCGCCTGCCAGAGGTTGTGCAATGTTTCGAGATCGCGTGAATCAAGCATAACGACCTCTTTGCCTCTGTCCCAGAGCGCAAAGCCTGGCTCAGGTCGAACGATCTCGTCGTCATGGCCGACAAGTCTGACAACTCTGGCTCCGTTGTCGCAAAGGAACATTGCACCCAGCGCTCCCGCCATTCCAGTGGTCATGTCTAGCATGCATATCCCATCGAGGGCGCTTTGTGTCTGGCTATCGGCCAAGGTGTCACTCATGTTTCAAGAATTCCGTGGACTGCTCAATATGATTGGGGCGGAGTTGTCTCGAACAATTGTTAGCTTTGGCGATTCTAGTGTCAAGGCAATACAACAGCAAATAGCTGATTGAACGCGCCTGGGTGGTCTTTGACAAAACAAAAACCCCGGACTGTGGAGGTCCGGGGTTTTATTGGTTGCTCTAGTTGAGCGTTGGACTAGTTGTCGTCTGCGGGAACGAGAGCTTCTAGCCTGTCCCTGACAACCGCCCGCATCTGCTTGACACGAGGAAGGTCTGGGAACTTTCCGTCCTCTTCCTTCTTGTCAAAAATCTTGTCGCCGTCAACGTAAACTTGCAAGATGCCGGCCACGCCGGGGGTCATCTTGATAGCAACTTCTTTTCCGCCTTCAGCGAACATCTCGGAAGCCATCCAGGCCGCCGTGCCGAAGTGTGCTCAAGGTACGCAGTAAACGATCTCGATGTCGAATTTGCCTTCTCCAGCCATGTGTCAAACCTCCTGTATTTGCGCCTGATGGTGACAGCCTTGGTTAATACCGTCATTAATCATGCTTATCGTAGGCGCATCTGGTGACTACCGGAGGTTATCATATGGTCATTAGAGTGTCAATTTGATCACGAAAAAATCCAGGCTCTTCAGGTACGGTGTTTTTGTTACGAGATTCGCGAAATGACAATGTATACACTTGCTATAAATCAAGGAACGCACTCAACAACAATTTCGCAACTTCTTTGTCCAACGGCTGATTGTTGTTGCCGCACTTGGGGGAGTGGACACAGCTAGGGCACCCGGCTTCGCAAGGGCACTCGGAAATGACGTCGTAGGTTGCTTGCCAGAGTTCCTCGATTATCTCATAACCCCTTTCTGCGACTCCGACGCCTCCGGGGTGGCCGTCGTGGATGAACACCTGAGGCTTGCCGGTGTCAGGATGCAGGGGAGTCGATATTCCGCCAATGTCGTTTCTGTCGCACAGCGCGAACAAAGGCAGCAACCCGATGGCCGCATGTTCCACAGCGTGCAGTCCGCCCGCAAGATCCAATTTCTCATCGTGAATTAACCTGAGCGTGTCCGGCGGGACGTCGAACCACAAGGATATAGTGTCGAAGCTCTGAGGCGGCAACTGGATGTGCTCTTCACCCAGCACATCGTCAGTATAATGCGCCTTCCTTTTGAACCCCACCACATGAATTGAGACGTTCACCTCTCCAAGATACGCAGTCGTTGTGCCTGCTTCTTTGTGTTTGAAGACGTTCAAAACTCTTGTCTCGGTGAAGTCTCGAACCTCCGTGTAGTAGGGAGCGTCAGTCAATTTGGCGTACGCGGTATGTGACTCAAGGTCGAGGTCGGTAATCAAATACGGCTCGCCCTGATGGAGATAGATGGCCCCAGGATGCAATTGCATAAACGCCGTGTCCTCGGATACCGTTTCCAGAATGACTCCACTGGACTCTTCCACCAGTGTGTAAAATTCGCTGGACGCCGAGCGGATGTTCACCTGTTGCGAGGGGTAGGTGATCTCCGGACGAAGGTGCCAACGGCCCAGCCGAGAGTGCATGAACTCGTCCTCTATCAGTTCATCGGCGTACCAGAGGAGGTCGGGGCCGAAGTATTTTGTGTCATCCAGGGTCAGTGGAGATTCGTACGCAGCGCACAACAGATGGGGTTTGAGGACGTAAGGGTTTGATGGCGAGATTCGTGCGGCCTCGTTGGTCTTGCCGAAGAACGTTTCTGGGTGATTCATCAGGTACTGGTCCAGGGGGTTGTTTAGCGCGACCATGACGCTCAACGAACGCTCTCCTCTGCGCCCGCTGCGTCCTGCCTGTTGCCACGAGCTGGCGATGCTTCCAGGATAGCCGTTCATAATCGTCGCGTCCAAATTTCCTACGTCCACGCCCAATTCCATCGCGTTGGTTGTCGTGATTCCCAGCAGATTTCCCTCGAACAAGTCGCGCTCGATTCGCCTGCGGTCTTCCGGAAGATAGCTGGCTCGGTACGGCGCGATCCGTTTGGCGACAATGGGATGGGTGGGCTGCAACTGGTCGCGGGTGTAGACGTAGATTAACTCGGCCAGCCTGCGGCTTCGCACGAACGTCATAGTGCGCGTGTGTCGGCGCAAGAGTTCTGAAAAAAGCTGAGTGGACTCGCTGTTTGTGCTGCGACGGCTGCCTTCGGCGATGTCGATCATCGGAGGGTTCCAGAACACAAAATCCTTGCCTCCGTATGGAGAGCCATCTTCTTCGATGACTTCAAATGGCAGGCCCACCAACTTCTCGGCGTGTTCTCCAGGATTTGCGATCGTCGCGGAACAGAGGATGAATTGCGGGGAGCTTCCGAAGGCAGCGCAGAGCCTCCGCAGTCGTCGCAAGACGTTGGCAACGTGGGACCCAAACACGCCTCGGTACACATGGGCCTCGTCGATCACAACGAAACGCAGTCCTCGCAGGAATTGGTACCAGGCCCGGTGGTTAGGGAGAATTCCGACGTGGAGCATGTCAGGATTGGACATCACGATCTGGGATTGTCGCCGGATTCCTGCGCGGTCAGGCGATGGCGTGTCGCCGTCATATATGCCGTGACGGACTTTGCGCTCGTCCGGGATCAGCGCTGCCAGCTTGGTTGCCTGATCCTGGGCCAGAGCCTTGGTAGGGTAGAGGTAGAGCGCTCGCGCCGAGCGGTCATCAAGAATTGCTTCGATAACGGGCAGGTTGTAGCACATGCT
>DCAW01000050.1:16303-34273 GCA_002313895.1 Dehalococcoidia bacterium UBA1123 | reverse complement strand
TGAATCGCATCAACCTGGTGTCGATACAGGGAATTCATTCCCTCAGATTCGAGCCTGGCCGTGATTCGCTCGTCGAGGGGAGGGTCAACCTGCGCTGATTTCGCCTCGCGTGACGGTATCTGCTCCAGGTGGACCATTTGTCCCTGGTACCAGAGCAGGCTTTCGATGTGTCGAAGGAATGATGCGGTATCCATTGCTCAACGGTTCGTGACTGGTGGGATTGCAACTCAATTCAAGGCAGACCACCCTGGATTGGCTGGACGGACAATGTCCGTCGGATAATAAAATAACCTAGAAACCAGAGATGGCTTCGACCTCGCACTCCACCATCTCTACGTCCACGCGGGACACCTCAATGTAGGAGATCACCTGGTCGAGAGCCTGTTCGACTTGGCGATTGCTGTTGCTGACGCATGTGATACCCAGTGTCGCCACCTGCCATTTATCGTTGTTATCCACTTCTGCGATGGCGACGTTGAACTTGATACGAATGCGGTCGCACAGGGATTTGACGACGCGACGCTTGCCTTTAAGGTTTTGATTTTCTGGCAAGCGTAGCGTGAGCTTGCACACGCCGACGTTCATCTCGCCGCCTCCTGATGCGAACATATGAGCATTATAGCGCCTCTTTGGAAGCCGACGGCGCTGTGCGATAATTGCGGACAATCCGGTGAGGAGTGCGAATATCGTGCATATCGGGAAGACACTTATTAGCGAGCGTCGGATACGCCGTCGAGTCCGAGAGTTGGGGGCTCAAATCACATCCAGTTATCTGAATCAGGATTTAACGCTGATTGGCGTACTGAACGGGTCCGTCTGTTTTATGGCCGATTTGATGCGCGAGATTTCACTGCCTGTGGAAGTGATCTTCATTCGGCTGTCGAGCTATGAAGGAACGTGGCCAGGCGAAATCAGCGCGGGAACGGATTTCAACTTCGATGTTGCCGGCAGGCATGTGTTGATTGTGGAGGACATCGTTGACACCGGTTCGACGGTAAAGTTCATCGAAACAAAACTATCCGATCTCGGAGCGACCACCGTGGAGATTTGCACGCTTTTAGACAAGCCGAGCCTAAGGGTTCATCAGACGCGGATTCGATACATAGGGTTCCAAATCCCAGACGAGTTCGTGGTGGGTTACGGATTGGACTACGATGGGCTATATCGCAATCTAAGGCATGTGGCAATATTGGAAGAATGAAAGCCAGTGGGAAAGAAAAGCCCCAAGTGACCTCGCTGTATGCCCTCCACCTTGCGCGCTGTTGACAGTTGCCCGCCCGGGCCGAAACCATGCGACTTAACCACTTGGGACTCTTTTGGATAATCTTAATTCGGCATGTATGCCAACCGATTTTTCAGTGAGTTTCAGGATAATGTTCAATATCAATTTCATTGGTCTTCGGTCTAAAAGCTGACACTTATTGCGCCCTCAAGGAGGATCTTTCCGACGCTCGAACAGATTCGGTGGGCATCTTGAAGCGTCGTGCCATATAATGATGTTCAGAGGGCGTGGAAGACGCAGTTCGAATTGTGGGGCAGGTGTCTGGCAAATGGATTTCACCTTCGACAAGGGCAGCCAGGATTCTCCTAAAGGTCATGCGATCCTGTATTTCAGGAGCTTCGATGACCACGACCAGTGTTGGGCGACCTATATCGTCATCCTTCCGATTCTTGTAGACGTTTCCAAATACGTGCCGCCGTTCCTCATGAACCAGATGGGTGAAATCGGCCCTACTGACCTCTCGGCTTTCGCGTTCCCGCCCGCCCCGGAACAGGTCAATGGTTTCGGCTACATCGAAGAGTTGGCTAGTGGACGCGACGACGACGTCTTGTATGGCGGGACCATGAACACCTCGGACATTCCCTCTGCTCTCATGGTTGTTAATGAGGCAATCGCCTGGTACGCGCAACTTTATGCTGATAACACTGCTCCTGAGACCGAATCAGATCCCAGCGATGTATCGATAGATGCGCTCCCCGGATTCGGCGTCAACGAAGTGCTGTATGAACTGATGAGCGATGCCGACAAGCTCGGTGAACTCACTCGGCAGGTTGGCAGACTTCGAGACGCTTTGAACATCGGTGATCGGGGATTGGCGGAAGATACTCAACAGGAGATTGCGATTCTGGGCCACCACCTTCCGGACAACCACCAGATCACCGAGTTGGTAGATGCCGCAAGGTCAGGCGACGACACCGGAGCCAAACTTGCCGACCTGTATCTCCAACGCTGCTTTCATCTCATCAGCGAGGAGTATATGAAGGTTGGCGAGGTCGAGAGCCAGATTCGACAGCTAGAGGCAGGCGGGACGCCCGGGCAATAATTCCGGTTATCACTCCGCGATTCGGTGTATCGCTCGACATGAAATCTCCACAGTGCTAAACTTCGGCCATCATTCCAGAGTGGGAGGATGGCCATGTTCATAGGACATTTCACGGAACAGCCCTGGCAGGACGACACAACCGGCCTCATGGGCACTCAGACCACTGATTTGAGCATCAGCAACGAACTTTATGACCCCAAAATTGGGCACGCGCTTTACAACCGTTATCTCGATGAAAAACTCTACGCAGAAGAGATGGGTTTCGATGGCCTGATGCTTAACGAGCATCACTCAACGCCGTTCTGCATGCAGGGCGTGACCAACATCGAAGCGTCGATCCTCGCCCGCCAAACCAAAACCGCCAAGATCGTGATTCTGGGCAACATACTTCCTATCTGGGACGACCCTCTGTTCTTGGCTGAACAATTGGCGATGATCGACATGATCTCTGGAGGAAGGCTGGTTTCTGGCTTCGTGCGTGGCGGAGGGCGCGAGAGCGTGTCTCACAACTCGCCGCCAACCGCCAACCGAGAGCGGTTCGAGGAAGCTCACGACTTCATCATCAAAACGTGGACCGACCCCGGCCCCTTCCGATGGGAGGGCAAGCACTACCACTACCGTTACGTCAACCCATGGGCGAAGCCGCTTCAACAGCCGCACCCTCAGATATGGATACCCTCGACAGTCAGCGTCGAGACCATCAAGTGGTCCGCTGAACACCGGTATCCGCTGGTGCTGTTGGCTACAAAGCTAGGGCCGACCAAAGACGCTTTTGATATGTACCAAAAATTCGCGGCGGAAAGCGGTTACGAATCAGGAACTCAGCACGTCTCTTACCTTTGGAAAGTTCACGTTGACGAGACCGACGAAAAGGCAGAAGAAGTGGGGAGAAAATATCTGTCCGGCGTCTCCAACCCGTTCCTCAGCGGGAACGAGGGGATGGTGAACCCGGCGCTCATGGCTCTGCCCGGTCACACTTCGAGAACGTCCAAAAAAATCGCGGCGTCGCAGTTTGGTCCAAAAGGCAGGTTCGGCGTCAACCGCAGGACGTTCGATGACCAGGTTGCCGACAATACGATTCTCACCGGCACTCCCGACACTGTGATACCCAAGATACGAAACATCCTCGAAACCCTCAGGCCGGGCAGCGTTTTCTTCTGGGACGGCGACGGCGCCATGACTCACGACGACCAGATGCGTAGTCTTCGCCTGATGGGCGAGGAGGTTCTACCTGCGGTCAGAGAGATGGGAAAAGAGCTTGAATTGTTCGGCCCCTTCGACATCGATCCGATGACCAACGAGCCGTACATAGAACCTGCGCTTGCGTCTGCGGACTAAAAACTCAGATTCGAGGATTTGACATGACAGATTCGGTGGAATGGTTACCGCCGAATCTGTTTTTTTTGGCGTGGCGCCCCACACAGAATCGAAGCAATGAGAGGTTGACTTGAAAATTGGATTCATCGGTCTTGGGACAATGGGATCAAGCATGGCAATGAACGCCATAAGAGGCGGCCACGAACTTGTAGTCAACGACATCCGCCGTGAGTCGGCGACCCCCCACCTGGAGGCTGGCGCGCAATGGGCCGACACTCCGAGACAGGTCGCTGAGGAGTCAGAGATTGTGTTCACATCTCTGCCCGGCCCGCGCGAGGTCGAAGCTGTCGCTCTGGGTGAAGATGGGCTGACCGAAGGCTTGACCGAAGGAAAGGTCTTTCTTGACCTTAGCACCAGCTCCCCGGCCCTTATTCGTGATATATACGCGAAGTTCGCTGAACGGGGAATTCATGTGCTGGACGCCCCGGTGAGCGGCGGGCCGGAGGGCGCCCGCACCCGCAAGTTGGCTGTGTGGGTTGGCGGAGATGAGGAGATTTTCGAACGATGCAAACCGGCATTGGATGCTATCGGTGACAAGCCTTACTACGTTGGACCTATTGGCGCGGGGACGGTCGCCAAGCTTGCTCACAACTGCATCGGGTACATCATCCAGACCGGCATGGCCGAGGTGTTCACGATGGGCGTGAAGGCTGGAGTCGATCCGCTGGCCCTGTGGTTGGCCGTGCGACAGGGAGCCCACGGCAGGAGGGGAGTGTTCGAGCGTCTGCCCGATCACTTCCTGATCGGAGAATACGACCCTCCCGACTTCGCGCTGCGAGGGGCCAGGAAGGACATCGACCTTGCCGTTCAGGTCGGACGTGAATTTGATGTCCCAATGCGGCTCGCCTCCATATCTCTCCAGGAAATGATCGAAGGGTTGAATCGTGGCTGGGGCGACAGGGACTCCCGCTCGCCCATGATGCTGCAGGAAGAGCGCGCGGGAGTCCAGGTCCGAACAACCAAAGAGGCAATCCAAGAGGCGTTGGAGAACGAATAAGGAAGCGAGAGGGACAGCAATCCCAGGGAGCAAGCCATGCCATATGACAATCTGCTTTATGACATCGAAGACAAGGTTGCGACAATCACTCTGAACAGGCCTGAGAAGGTGAACGCATTGAGTTGGGCGCTTCGACAGGAGCTTTACGACGCCCTTAAGACGGCAGAACGAGACCAGGGCGTTGGCTGTATCATCATCAAAGGCGCTGGTCGGGCGTTCAGCGCGGGTTACGATCTTACCCCCGCTGACCCTTCTCCCAACAGGCCAGTCGAAGGCTACGTTTCGCCAGACCTGGACAAGCTCACCGGCCAGTACGCCCGCGACCTGGTCAAAGGGTGGTGGGTTATCTGGGAATTGAACAAACCGGTGATCGCCCAGGTGCACGGATGGTGCCTCGCCGGGGCGAGCGAGTTGGCATCCATGTGTGACATCCTTTTCGTCGCTGATGACGCCATGTTGGGCTATCCACCGGTGCGAGCCCTCAGCACGCCGGACACGATGTACTTCCCGTGGAAGATGCATATGAGTTGGGCCAAATATATGATGTTCACCGGAAAGCCTGTGCCTGGAAAACAGGCTGTCGAGATCGGATGGGCCACAAAATCTTTTCCTGCCGACGAACTGGACGAGCAGACCAAAGAGGAAGCCAAAGCGATCGCTTCCATTTCAGTCGATATGCTGGCCTCGTCCAAGAAAGCAGTCAATCGGGCATATGAGATCATGGGAATCCGAACCGCGATGGAGGTGGGCGTAGACTGGCAAGTGCTATCAACGTATCGCAATAGCGCAGGCGAGTTCGGACGAATTTCTCAGGATGAAGGACTCCGTGCTGCGCTGAAGTGGCGCGACGGCCCCTTCTCGGATTACTCCGCCAGGCCGAGAGACGGGGATGACAGCTGATTGCCGATAACGCGATGATGACGTTTTACGAGGCCGAATGAACTGCCACCAGGGTAGGCTCCTCACGTCACGGCTGTATGATAAGCAACCCTGACCTTTTTCCAGCGACAAACACAAGGTCGTCGCTAGCGAACGCGCTTCCAGAGTACCCGATGAGTTCCGTCGCTACGTTGAGAATCGAGGGGGCCTAAATGTCCATAATCCATTGGCTGCGATATAGGCTATGTTTTCGGAGACCCCGACACTTTCGGCTCTTCCCAGTGTGTCTATGCCATCCAATAACAGGGGTGGGGAAGGACTTGAGACATCGACGATTTGAAGTCCATCGTGGGAGCCTGTGACGTAGGCCAAATTATTGACCACGAACACATCATTCGCAAACCTAGGGCCGACCAGGACGCTCGTAAACTGAAAGTCGAACTGTCGTGAAGGCGACGAAACTGACGAAGAAGAGCGGATTGGAGTTGCATCGATCGCACGGCGCGTGGCGGTGCCTGTCGTCGGAACGGGAGGTAACGTGGGCATCAATGGTGTGGCCGTGCCAACTTGCCTGGTTATACGGGGCGTAGTTGCTGCGACCGGCGGGACCGGAGTTTCTGAAGCTCGGACAGCATCGACGTCCGGCGGCGCTGGAGTTGGCGCAAGATCAGGATTCTGCGAGCCGCACGCGCCGATAACGATCATCAGCAAGGCAAGCGGAAAAAGTCGGGCCAGAATCTTCTTCAAATTATTTCCGTCGGCTGGGTGCGAAAGTCAATGAATCGCGATATTCAATTCCGATGATAGAGGCGAAGAATGTCGGTTGCTATCGACCCTTGAATGCGGGCTGGCGCTTTTCGACAAAGGCTCGAACGCCCTCTTTGTGGTCGTCCGTGCTTCGGGCGATGGTTTGAGCAGGGCCGGCGAGCCGCAAGCTTTCGGCGAAGTCGATGTTCAGTGAGCGTTGAACGAGTCTCTTTATCAGCGCTTGGGAATAAGTCGGGCCGTCGGCGATTCGCTGAGCGAGGTCGAGAGTCGTTTCCATGAGTTCGTCGTGGGGCGTGATTTTGTTGATGATGCCTAGGCGGTGGCACTCCTCGGCGTTCATGACGTCGCCAGTGTACTGAAGCATCATGGTGTTTCCGAGTCCGATCATCCGGGGCAGTTGCCAACAAGAGCCGTCTGCTGGGATCAACCCCCGGCGTATGAAAGTCTCGGCCATGCGAGCGTTTTGTGATCCGATGCGAATGTCGCACGACAGGGCGATGCCCATGCCGAGACCCATCGCGAAGCCGTTGACGGCGGCGATCGACGGCTTCTGGAGCTCGTGGAGGCGCAACGGCACGAATCTGACGCCGTCAATCTCTTCCTCGCCGGCGCGCGTCTCGTCGGGCATTTCACTCCACCGCTGGTCGAGATACTGCCACGGAGACCGATCGTCAGGCAAGGCCGGCTCGTCCGCCCTGTCTTCGTTGGCTGAATTCATGCGCTTGACGTTGGCGCCGGAACAAAAGGACGGGTCTCTACCTGTGATCACAAGGGCCCGCAATGTGGATGACTTCTCTAACCGGTCGATCTCTTGGTTGATTTCTGTCGCCATCTCCTCCCCGATGGAGTTGCGGGTTGTCGGGTCGTCCAGGGTCATGACCATGACGTTGCCAACCTCTTGGACGTCGATAAAATCTGTCATCTTTGATCTCCTGATGTGATTTTGGGAGTCTTGCTAGATGGGCGGGTTACGCTTCAACTTTGGATTTCAGACAGTCGAAAAACTGGTTCATCAGCATTTTGGAAGCTGACCCCATAAGCCTTTGGCCGACACGGGCGATCACTCCGCTGATTCGCGCGTCGCCAACGATGTTCACAGTGGTGACCCCATTCGTTTCCGTGAACGTGAAATCCCCTTCGCCTCGCACGGTGCCGCTTCTGCCTGTGCCCTCGACGATCATCGTGTACGACTGGAGGTCAACCCTGTTCCGAATTGTTATCTTTCCAGTGTAGTTGCCGGTCATGGCCGCAATCTTGATCCGCATTGCGATGTCGTAAGATTCAGGGCCGGTGCTAACGAATTTCTCAGAGCCTGGGATGCAGCCCGACAGCACATCTGGGGACAACAGCGCGTTCCACACCGTTTCCCGGTCTGTGTTGAACGTGTATGAGCCATCTACTTTCACGAAGCAATCCCCCTTTCGCAATCGCCTAGAATCAGCGCCTCTAAATCTACCATACGTCAACTTTTCACGCCAAATCGAACGGAGTGTAGCCCTCACAAATGTTTGCTGGTATAATCCGACTGCCTCAGGCGGGGCGTCCTGATTTTCCGATTAGTTTGCGGAGGCATCATATGGCACAAGAGATCACCTTAACTGTGAACGGCGCCACCCGTACCAATCAGGTGGAGCCAAGACTTCTACTAGCTGATTATCTCCGAAGCGTTCTAGATCTCACAGGCACTCACGTCGGGTGCGACACCTCCAACTGCGGAGCATGCACGGTCAGTCTAAATGGCGATGCGGTCAAATCTTGCACTGTGTTCGCTGTTCAGGCAGACGGCGCTGATGTCACGACGCTCGAAGGTTTGGCGTCTGATGACGGCACGCTTCATCCCATTCAGGAAGGATTCTGGGAAAAGCATGGGCTTCAGTGCGGTTTCTGCACACCAGGGATGATAATGTCGTCCCTCGATCTGCTGTCTAAAAACCCCAATCCTACAGAGGCTGAGATCAGGGAGGGGCTTTCCGGAAACCTCTGCCGTTGCACCGGCTATCACAACATCGTCCTGGCCGTGCAATTCGCCGCAGAGAAGATGAACTCCGGCTCGTAAGTCCAAAATCCATTTCTGAACAAGGGGCCTTGCCATAATGGTTACTTCAAGTTTTGATTATTATGCTCCCACGTCGGTGGCCGACGCGTTGGCGCTACTCGATCAACATGGCGACGACGCAAAGTTACTGGCTGGCGGACACAGCCTGATCCCGTTGATGAAAACTCGATTGGCCGAACCCGCCGTGCTGATCGACTTGGGCAAGATAAGCACCCTCTCGTACATCAACGAGCAGGATGGCGGTCTGGCCATCGGAGCGATGACCACTTACTCCGAGATTGCTGGAAGCGAATTGGTGCAGTCGAATGCGCCGGTTTTAGCGGAGGCCTCGGGACAGGTCGCAGACAACCAGATACGGAACCGGGGCACGATTGGCGGAAGCCTTTCCCACTCGGACCCGGCTGGCGACCTTCCGGCGGTTGCTTTGGCTCTTGGAGCGCAGTTGACCACAAGCTCCTCAGGCGCGCATCGCACCATCAGCGCCGACGATTTCTTTGTGGACTTGCTAACCACCGCTCTGGAACCCAACGAGATCCTCTCTGAGATCGTAATTCCAGCTTTGCCGGCTGGGACAGGAACGGCGTATGCGAAATTCGCGAACAAAGCGTCACACTACGCAGTTGTCGGAGTGGCCGCGGTTGTGACTGTTGGATCTGACGGAACCTGCCAGAGCGCTCGCATCGGCATCACAGGCGCAGGGCCAAAGGCGACCCGAGCCACAGGAACAGAGTCGGCCCTTGTCGGCTCGAATCTCGATGACTCAGCGGTCCGGGCCGCGGCATCTCACGCTGGCGACGGAATAGACTTCAACGAGGATGTTCATGCTTCTGGAGAGTATCGCGCGCATCTGATATCGGTATATGCAGCTCGCGCAATCCGAGCCGCCGTGGAGAACGCTTCATAGCCAACTAACCTGGCCAGACAATTGAATATGAATCGGAAGGGGCAGCCAACGAATTGGCTGCCCCTTTTTTTGCGTCGGGTTTTTAGAGCCTCGGCATTTTGAGCCCTGGATCGCCGCGCAAGGCATATTTGGCCTCCAAAATGCGTCACTTTGATTTGGAAATCTCGAAATACCCTCTCAACTTATCCAGCGCCGACTCGTAACGTTCCCGAGGCGAACAGCCGTATGAGATACGCAGGTAGTTGGACCATTTCTCTCCAAAGGCGCTTCCAGGCACCGTGAGGACTCCCGAAGTTTCGAGAATATCCCATGAAAGCTCTCGTTTGGTCGGCTGGAAGTCTGATCTGACGAAAGCGAACAGCGCTCCGCTTGTGCGCTCCCAGTTCAGCGCCGGGATGGCGTCGATTGTGTCTGCGAGAAGACTCCTACGATCCTCAAGTTCTTGGGCATGGCTGAAAGTGAAAGTGTCGAAAACCTCCAACGCTGCCGTGGCCGCGACCTGAGACACAATTGCCGCGCAGATGGCCGTGGCGTCTTGAACCTTGACGGCTTGGCGGAGAAATTCCGAGTTTCCGACGATGTAGCCAACCCGCCAGCCAGTCATCCCAAATGTCTTGGAAAAACTGCCCAGCGTTATGACGTTATCGGCAATCTCGGAGATGGAGCCGGGGGAGAACGGTGTCGAGTCCTCGAAACAGAACGTTTCGTAAGCTTCGTCGCTAATCAGGTAGATTCCTCGGTCTGCCGCAAACTTGGCGATGCGTTCGATTTCTGCGGGGTCATAGACCGTGCCGGTTGGATTGTTGGGAGATGTGACGACGATCGATTTGGTCCGGCTTGTAATCACCTGCTTGATGTCGCTGAGGTGCATCTGGAATCCGTCTTCCTCGCTCAGGGGAATTTCAACAACCCGACCTCCCGCAAGCTCGATAGCCATATGATGATTGAAGTAGTACGGCGCCGCGATTGCAACCTCGTCACCGGGATTCAGCAAGGTTAGCATTGCGACCATGAACGCCTGGTTGGAGCCTGGAGTAATCATGATCTGGCTTACGGGGTCAGCAGCGATTCCGTTGAATCGAGCCAGCTTGTCGGACAACGCCTCGCGAAGCTCAGGGATTCCGGCATCCGGGCCATAGACGTGTATCCTCGGCGACGAGCGCAACCTCTCGGACACTGCGTCCAACATCTCCTCGGGCGGCCCAAAGAACGGGACGCTCTGTCCCAGACTTGTGACGTCGCAGCCCTGAGCGAGAAGCTCGGCCATGCGGCTGTTGAGGGCATCAATCGGAGGCATAACCACCGAGCGCACGCGGTCTGGTATGGTCATGAGTCGTTCCTGAGTCTTGATGATAGAGATCTTCGGGTTGCGCCATTGTACACTGTTGCCAGAATGCGTCATCTCACACAGCTACAGACTGGGCAACGGTCAACTGAGGGTCTCGCCGAAGCCACCTTGTCTACAAGCGATTCAAGCTAAGACAACTTGGGCTACCCGCTCCGCGGCCATTCCGTCCACGCTGAGGGAATTTTTGATAATGGAAGCCTGCCCCGGGAGACCTGCAGATAATCCCGCTAGCAATTGCTCTTCAGTATTGACCTCGTGGACACCCCCAAGCAGTGTCATCGGACTGCCGGTGGCTTCGCGACGCAGGTCGCGGATGTCCTCGCCGTGAATGATGCTGATGGACGGGATGTCCAGCAAGGACGATTTCATGAGCATCGTGGAGTAATGGGATATCGAAACGTCAGCGCCGTGCAATACTTCGTCGCTTGTTAGAGTAGTTTCAATGACGCGATTCCCTGCGCTGGCTAGAATCGTTGTATAGTCGCGGTCGTCTCGTGGGTGGGGAGAGAACACCAGTCGGTCGTCAATCCCCAAAGCCTTGACGACCCAGTTCATCGTCTTGGGGTCGTCCGGCGTGCCTGTTCGGGAGACGGCTTGCCCGAAGTACACAATCAGTCGTTCATCCTTGAGTTCCAGAGAGTCGCGAACCGCCTCTCGCTGGTCCGGAACGGCGTTGGCGAATCTGTCTAGGTTTGGATTTCCAGTGACGGAGATCCGTTCCAACTCCGCGCCTCTTTTGCTCATGACGTCTCTGGTGATCTGATCGAGGACTGCGTATCGGTTGGCGATCACGCCTGTTTCGCGGGGGTACCAAGCCTGCCAAGCCTCGACCAATTGCACCGACGTAACGCTATGGCGATCCGCTCCTGACAAAAGTGCGTCCTCAATGGCGAAGTGTTTCCCTGTCGCGTCTACAGAACATCCCACCAGAACCCTATCCGGCTTAAATCGTTCAAAAATAGCATCAGTGTAGGTGTCGGTGATGGACACAACGCACTGAACGTCTCCTAATTCGTTCATTTCTATAGGTTTGAGCCCGATCTGGCGAAATTTGGTCGCAGACCCGCCGTGAATTCGGGTTTCCGGCGTGTCGTTTCGCACCCCGATCAACGTGACGGAATGCCCGCGCTCGATCAGCAGTTTCACGACGGGCGAGATGCTTTCGGCTGGCCCCGGATGGCGCGCGGCTGCGAGGATTTTCATTCAGGTCACCTGTTGATCGTCTAAGGCCGACATTCGTGAGTCGAGCCTGAGACGCGATGTCGAAAAAAAGTTTAGCTGAAGTATAGAATATTGACCTAGAATTGAGTGACTTTGAAAAACTCCAACTTAAAGCCACAGTGATGACAGACGTTAGTGCGTGACATGCCTATACAACTACTCTGGAAGCAGGGCGTGTGGAGCGTTCGTGTAAAGAGCCAGATTGCCTGCTGCGCCACTAAGATAGACCGTCGGAGTTGTAGGTTGTGGCCGTTTCCAATGTAGATGATGACAACGAGAACGGAATCTGGGGTCGCATCCGATTCGTACTAGGTTCTTGGAAAACTGAACTACGTTCGATTCCAAGACACGAGACGACGAATTTAGATGCGGCGGTGTCTAGTTTCCGTCTGATGGCAACTCCACATCCTTGCCATTCAGTGTCGCCGTGCTATGAAGAGGAACGGCAGTTTCCACCAATCTCTCGGCATAGCAGCCTGCCTTGGCGAGTCGGATGACTTCCAAAATCACTTCCTCGTCTTCGTCTGACTCAACTTCGAAGTGTGTTCGGACCTCGTCACACCCACTAACGACTGTGCCTTGGAGGACAGAACCTCGGAGCCAGTAGTCCATCTCGACGTGAACCTTCGCACTAGTGACCCCCAGTTTTTTGATGGCAGCGTACCGCTTAACCTGAGTGAGCAGTCAAAACCCGACGCCCATAGCGATGTATGTCAGTGGCGGTGGGTAATTGTCCTCGCCTCCCATGCGTTCCGGCTCGTCACAGAACACCTCGAAGTGCTGTCTGGTTCCTCGGTGCAGCATCTTCTCGACGTGTTCCACGTCAACTACCATTGTGATGTTGGAGCCGCCACGAGGAAGCTCGTCACCGTGAACAGAAGGCGCGATGTCACTTGGCATTTTTCAAATTCACTCCGCTCAGGTTGGATTCAAGAACACCGAGTATATCAGTTGTTATCTCTTGGAGCTTGGACCGGCCAGATACTCGCTCATGGGTTTGATGTTGTATTCGACGCCGTTGCCAGCCATGCTCTCGACGGCGGCACGGGCTGTGTCCAGGGAAGTGAAGCAGGGTATGCGGACGTCGACGGCGGCCCGGCGGATGTGGAATCCGTCCTGAAGAACTTCGCGGTCTCCAGTGACCGTGTTGACAACTGCGTCCACAGTGCCGTCCAAGATCACGTCAAGTACGTTGGGATGGGCGGCCAATCGCCTGGATACCCGATTCACTTCCACATCAAGGTCAAGACCTTCGATAAGGTCGGCGGTGCCTCCGGTGGCGTAAAATGTGTAGTTCGCGGTTGCCAGATCACGAATCATCTGGACAGCTTCAGACTTGTCGCGGTCCGAGATGCTCAGCAAAATCGCCCCATCGGCAGGCAGAGTCATTCCAGCAGCCATCAATGCCTTGGCGAATGCGGGGCGAAATTCGTAGTCGATGCCCATGACCTCCCCGGTGGACTTCATTTCTGGCCCCAGATAAGTGTCGACGCCGGCCAGTTTGGACATCGAGAACACCGGAGCCTTGACTCCGACCAGCTTTTGCCGCTTGAACAATCCACCTTTGTATCCTTGGTCTTTGATGCTCTGGCCAAGCATGGTTTTGGTCGCCAATTTGACCATTGGAACCCCAGTCACTTTGGATATGAATGGAATTGTCCGGCTGGAACGAGGATTGACCTCGATCACGTAGACTTGCGTTTTTTGTCCGTTGTTTCCGGAAGCTGTCCCCGGACTGCGGTATGCCGGGCCACCGACAACCACGTACTGGATGTTCATGAGCCCTCGAATGTCCAGGGCCAGGCCGATGCGGGTTGTGTAGTCAACGACGGCGTTAACTTCAGACTCGCTGAGTGTCAGGCCGGGGTAGATCGCTATCGAATCTCCGCTGTGCACCCCGGCTCGTTCGACGTGTTCCATGATGCCCGGAATCAGCACGGTTTCGCCGTCGCAAACGGCGTCGACCTCGACCTCGCGGCCCTCGAAATACTTGTCAATCAAAACTCGACGACCAAGGCCTGCCTCGAAGGCGCGGCCCATGTACCGGACAAGCTCCGTCGCGTTCTGGACGATTTCCATAGCCCGACCGCCAAGGACGTAGCTGGGACGGACGAGGGCAGGGTAGCCTATATCCTGCGCCACGTTCAACGCCTGTTCGAGGGTCGTGACCGCCGCTCCAGGAGGATTCGGGATGCCGACTCTCGCCAGAAACTCCTCGAACAGATGCCGGTCGGATGCAATATCTATGGATTGAGCGGTGGAGCCGAGTATCGGAAGGTTCGCCTTGTCCAATGATTGCGAGAGATTTATGGCAGTTTGTCCTCCGAATTGGACCATCGTCGGCGGCACGACAACGTCGTTGCTGTCTGTGAGGATGGACTCGTTTTCAAGGATGTCGCGCACGCTCTCCTCATCCAAAGGCTCGAAGTACAGCCTGTCGCTTGTATCGAAATCGGTGGACACCGTCTCTGGATTGGAATTTGCCATCACGCTCTTGATGCCCTCTTCCTGGAGCGCCCAGGCCGCGTGAACTGAGCAGTAGTCGAACTCTATGCCTTGCCCAATGCGAATCGGCCCGCTGCCTAGGACGACCGCCTTTGCTGATTGAATCGGGATTGCTTCGTTCTCCTGTTCGTATGTGCTGTAAAAGTACGGAGTTTGTGCCTCAAATTCGGCGGCGCAGGTGTCGACCATCTTGTACACAGGGCGTATATCCCAATCGCGTCGCAATTTTCGCGTTGCGTCCGCGGTGCGGTCAGTGAGAATGGCTATTTTCTCATCGCCAAAGCCCAGACGTTTTGCCTGCCACATCAGATGCGGATTGAGAGTTTCTGAGAGGAGACGTTGCTCCATATTCGCGATGCGGTTGAAGGCGCGGGTGAACCACGGATCAATGCCTGTGATCCGCGACACCTCTTCAGGCGCCATGCCACGGCGCATCGCGGCCATAAGGGCCCAGAGCCGTTCGTCGGTGGCTTCCATCGGGATGTTTAAGGGCGAGCCGTTCTCGCTCCAATTTGAATCTTCCCAGAGGAGCGAACGGTTCGTGATCTCCAGTGATCGCACCGCCTTTTGGAATGCGGCTTCAAAAGACCGGTCAATCGCCATGACTTCTCCGGTGGCCTTCATCTGAGTGCCGATTGTCCGGTCGCCTCGAGGGAATTTGTCGAAAGGCCATCGAGGTATCTTTACGACACAGTAATCCAGCGCAGGCTCGAAAGCGGCCAGCGTTTGCTTGGTCACGGCGTTGGGAATTTCGTCCAATCGTTTGCCTACGGCGATTTTGGCGGCGACCCGCGCAATTGGGTATCCGGTGGCCTTGGAGGCAAGCGCAGAACTCCGGCTGACACGAGGGTTAACCTCGATGATGTAATAGGGGCTGTCGGAACGCCCGCCACCGGGCAGGGTTTCGGCGACATCGGTTCCCGGCTCCAGGCACATCTGTATGTTGCACCCGCCTTCGATTCCCAGCGCTCGGATGATCTTCAGGCTTGCCGAACGAAGCAACTGATATTCCTTGTCCGAAAGCGTCTGGCTGGGAGCAACCACAATGCTGTCGCCTGTATGAACGCCCATCGGGTCGATGTTTTCCATGTTGCAGATTGTGATGCAGTTGTCGGCAGAGTCCCGCATCACCTCGTACTCGATCTCCTTCCAACCAACGAGGGATTTTTCCACCAGGATTTGGTCGATGGGGCTGGCTGCCAGGCCGCTTTTTACGAAGGCGGCGAATTCTTCTCCGTTGTTGGCGATTCCGCCGCCTGTGCCTCCGAGGGTGTAGGCAGGGCGGATGATCAACGGGAGGCCGATTTTGTCCAAAGCTTGGTAAGCCTCTTCCACTGATTCGACGATTTCGCTAGGCGGGGATGGCTCTCCAATTTCGGTCAACAGGTCCCGGAATAACTCGCGATCCTCAGCGTTTCGGATGGTTTGGAGTGGAGTGCCAAGCAGCCGGACGTTGTATTTTTCGAGGATTCCGGCATCGGCAAGCTCTACTGCCAGATTGAGGCCCGTCTGGCCTCCGAGGGTGGGCAATATGCCGTCGGGCTTTTCAGTGGCGATGATTCGTTCCAAGACTTCCACCGTCAGCGGTTCGATGTACACGAAATCGGCGATTCCCTCATCGGTCATGATGGTGGCGGGATTGGAATTCACCAGAACGGTTGTGACTCCCTCCTCACGGAGGGCTTTGCACGCCTGCGTTCCGGCGTAATCGAACTCGGCGGCCTGTCCGATTACTATAGGACCGGAGCCTATGACCAGGACTTTTGAGGGGGCACCAGATTCATTTGGCACTGGATGTTTTTCAACTTTCATTGACGAGGTTTATTCGGATAATTGTATAGCGTCTCCAATAGCAATGCGGAAGGCGACCGGCAGTTGAATGCCCCCACTCATCAGGTTGTGTGGCGGGACGTAACCCCTGGAGAATGTGATGCCGTCGTACAGATGGAAAGCCAGAAAATACACGTCCGACTCTGGGTCATTGCGGATATTCAAATCAACCGGGGCGTCTAGAATCATGCTGACGAGCGAATCGATTTGGAGCTGGTCTATGATGGCAGCCAGCTCCGACTTGCTGTCTTGGGGACTGTTCACTCCGATGTACTTCACCTTGCCTTCCAAGTCCAACAGATCAGAACCGGTCTCAGCGTTTGGGTGCGAGTCGGACATGTAAAGCGACAACTTGCCGTTCCTGCGGGCGGCCAGGATGAATTCAGGCTTGTATCCATCGACGATGTAAACCGGGGTTCCAATCTCAAGGTAAGCCGCATCACCGTCTTTCCGATTATCGGGGCTGTAAAAGGGGTCGGTCACGATTCCGTCATATTTGAATTCCACTCTTCCAAACAGAGGTCCCAGATCTTCATCTTGCAGAGGAGGGTCTTTGTCTATGTGCCACGGCAGATAAGTAGTCCCACCGAATCTGATGAAATCCGACCAGTCGATATGAGGAGTGGGTCGCGGTTCGATCTCAGTTGCCAAAGCGCCGTTGTTGCTCGCATCATTAGACGTGCAACCAAGCGCCAGGGCGGCGAAGACGGCAGCCACAGTGAGCAACTGTATGTTGATCAATTTACAATCTCGATCATGAAGTAAATCGCAATTCGCAAGCATGGGGCGATCGGAGATGGTCATGACTTTATGGATTTGTTCCGGAGCTAACCTCGGTTCGTCTCAAGTAGTTCGACCAGTTTATCGGGGAAATTTATAGTCATGCCATCAACACCACACTCCACGGCGTGGCGCATCAGGTCTTCATTGAAGATGCCGTGACACCGCACCACGAATCCCTTGTCGTGCAACATTTTGACGATCTCAGGCGTCACGATGTCGGCGCGAGGGCAAACCTGTGTGAATCCAGACTCTAGCGCCTGATCCATGATCGAGTCATCCCACTGACTACCGGGCCCAAGAGGAACCAACCAACCCGTGGAAATTTCTGGAGCGTAAGCTCTCGACTCGTCGACCCACGGTTTCCAGAACGACGTGATGGTCACGTCGTCGGTTAGTCCGTAGCCTCGAACCATGTCAATCGTGCGGGTCGCAAGGCCAGGGACGTCACGGGCTTTGATCTCGATGTGGAAGTGGTGGCGGCCCTTGTAGTGTTCCAACACTTCTCCGAGAGTGCGAATCCGTTCGCCTGCGTATTGGAGTCCGAACCATGATCCCGCGTCCAGAGTACGAAGCTCGGCCAGTGTGTGTTCTGCAACCGGGCCGGAGCCATTGGTGGTGCGGTCAACAGTGTCGTCGTGGATGACGATAAGATGGTCATCGCTGGTGAAGTGGACGTCCAGTTCGATTTGGTTGACGCCCATCGCCAACGCTTTATCATACGCCGCGAATGTGTTCTCCGGCGCGTATGATGACGCCCCGCGATGGGCTATGTTCATGAATTCTGCGGTCACTGGGTTGATCCCCTCGCGAATAATTTTGGTCAGTTGAATGGTTGCAATTGGATTCTACAAACTCTTGAGAAATGTTGGTCGCGCGTTAACACTGGTAGGTTGTGTTGCAGGGCTAGCGCCGCTATCGCAGCGTCCTGGAATGGGATCGAGTGACCCCGAATTTGTAATTCAGCAAGAAGTTCTCCAG
>DCAW01000050.1:0-15977 GCA_002313895.1 Dehalococcoidia bacterium UBA1123 | reverse complement strand
TTCTCCAGGACTCTCGATCAGAGTTGAGGAAAGGCAGCCCGTCGAGATCAGCTTCGAGGTTCCTAGCTTCAGACTCTGTCCTCGCCCCGCGGAGCAGCTCTGCATAAACAACTCCGACGATGACAGCTTCCCCTGCTCGTATCAAGCGTCGAACAGTTATTTGATCCTTTGAGTTCCAACTTCGGAAAAATCGACCCAGGCAGATGTATCAACTATTACTTGGGCCAATCGTCATGCTCCATGTGCCTAAATTCATACCAATCATCCAAATTCAGATCGAATGTTCCCTCCCGCGAAAGTAGATGTTTGATATGCAATTGCCGAACATATTCTTTCATAGCTTTGTTGACAGCTTTGGTTTTAGATTTTTCGCCGGTTGCTTCGATAACCTGTTCCAGCAAATTTTCGTCGAGATCAGTCGTGGTTCGCATCACTCCATCTCATCGTAAGGCTGCATCAAAAACATGCACACTCATACTATCAGCCAATCGACTAATGTAGACAGGCTAGAAATCTCGAACTCGGGAACATGTTTTGTAGAGGCACTGACGCCAATTCGGTTGATCCATACTGCCTGTGCTCCGGCAGTCGATGCGCCTTGGATGTCGTCAATCAAAGCGTCCCCAACATGCAAGAGTTCGTCGACCCTGCACCCGGCCATCTCCGCCGCGGTGTGAAAGATTCGAGGGTCAGGTTTGGACACTCCTTGCTCGGAGGCGAGAACTGCGAAGTCGAATAGATGCCCCATTCCGACTCGCTCGGGATAGCTGTTTCCATTGGTAAGCGCGCCAATCTTGTAGCGCTCGCGCAGCGCGGTGAGAGTTGGGAACACATCGTCATAAGGAACGATGTCGGCGTAGCGGTGGTGGCGGTATGTTTCGTTGATTTGTTCGGGCAGGTCGTCGTTAGGGTGTCCAACCTCAACCAACGCCTGTTTGAAACCCTCAAGTCGGATTAACTCGAGATTGATTACCGATGATTTCCAATCATTTGCAATCCGATCGCGGACAGAGATCACGCGGTCCACGTCCAATTGTGAGGCGGCGATGGGATCGTGTTCAGTTAGCTCTTCAAGCGCTCGCTCAATCGAACGACGCATGACCGCCTCGAAGTCCCAGAGCGTGCCGTCGAGATCGAAAGAGATGGCTTTGATACCCGTGGAGTCGAGCACTAGTATTTAGACTCTCTCACTACGCTCATAAATCGGTCGAAAAGATACTCGTTGTCCAGCGGGCCGGGCGACGCTTCTGAATGGTACTGGATGCTCATGATGGGCAGAGACCGATGCCGCAACCCTTCCACGGTGCCGTCGTTCAAGTTAATGTGGCTGACTTCAATATCGGAGGGCAAGGAGTCGGCATCCACAGCGTATCCGTGGTTTTGAGCGGTGATATGAACCCGTCCGGTCTCCATGTCTCGAACCGGATGGTTGCCTCCCCTGTGGCCGAACTTCAGTTTGTAGGTCTTGCCTCCGAAGGCGCGGGCCAACACCTGGTTCCCTAGACAGATGCCCATAATTGGGACTTTGCCAATTATGCCTTTGGCGGTTTCGACAACATAGTCCAAGAGCTCCGGGTCGCCGGGGCCAGGAGACATTAGGATGCCGTCGGGTTGTCTCTCCAGAAGTTCGTCTGCTGAAGCGCTGGCCGGGAAGGCGATTACCTCACAGCCTCTGGTCCTTAACAACCGCAGAATGTTGTACTTGAGTCCCGTGTCGGTGACGAGAATCCGGTATCCAGCCCCGGATGGCGTGGTACCGGGAATTGGCTGGTCCCAACCGTATGCGCCCGCTGTCGTCACCCGACTTACGAAATCGGTGTCGTCATAGGACGGCAGGTCTTTTAGTCTCTCCATCGTGAGTTCTGGGGATTCGTTCACGGAGATTATGCCCATCATGACGCCGTGGCTTCGTATTTTGCGAGTGACGGCTCGTGTGTCGATGCCTGTGATGCCCAGAACGCCCTGAGCTTGGAGAAACTCGTCGAGAGTCATTTCGCTGTCAGGATGGCTGGGCGCGTCGCAGTGGTCTCGCACGGCAAATCCCGATACCTGGACTCGGCGGGACTCGAAATCTCGGCGGTTGATGCCGTAGTTTCCAATCAGCGGATACGTCGGCACAACTATCTGACCGGCATAGGAAGGGTCGGTGAGAATCTCTTGATACCCGGTCATGGAAGTGTTGAACACCACCTCGCCGTATGTCGAGACTTCGGTGTCGCCGAATGCGTAACCTCGGTAGGTCGAGCCGTCCTCTAAGACTAGGTGCGCGGGGATTGAATCTTTGTTCATTTAGTTCTTATTCATTTCGGTTGAGTTGACAGCGAATGCGATCTTGCCGTCAACAATAGTGGTTACTACCTGCCCGGACAGTGTCGAACCGTGGAAAGGTGAGTTCTTCCCTCTGGACACAAACTTGTCAGAATCAACGACCCATTCAGCGGCTGGGTCGAATATCGTCACGTCTGCCAATGCGCCGTCCTGCAACGTTCCGATGTCGGAGCGCCCCAAGAACTTGGCGGGAGCGGTCGTGAGCTTGTCGATTATAACTCGCAACGGCACGTCACCGGAGTGCGCCAGCGACATTAACGAGCCTAGCGCCGTTTCAAGAACGCTGATTCCCATTGCGGCTTCTTGGAAAGTGCATAGCTTTTCGACGCTGTTGTGGGGAGCGTGGTCAGTGGCAATGACGTCGATCACGCCGTCTCGGAGTCCGGCGACCATCGCCTCCATATCTGCACGAGCGCGCAACGGAGGGTTGACTTTGGCATAGGTGTCGTAGGCGGCCGAGCCTAGGGGGCCGAATGCTGATTCGTCACCGCCGGCGCGGCCCATGACCGCCTCGTCGGTCAGCGTCAGGTGGTGGGGCGTGACCTCGCACGTGACGTTTATGCCCTTCGCTTTGGCGTTGCGAACAAGCTCTAACGTTCCGGCAGTCGAGATGTGAGCCAGGTGGATTCTGCCCCGGACCATTTCTGCAAGAGCGATGTCACGGGCGACCATCGTCTCCTCTGCCGAGTTTGGCGCTCCCTGGAGTCCAAGGCGGTTAGAAACCCACCCTTCGTTCATCGCGCCATTGCGGAATAGCTCTGGCGTCTCGCAGTGGTTGATTATCGGCAGGCCGAAACCGCTGGCATAACCCAGCGCCTGACGCATGATGTTGGAGTCCGCGACTGGGTGGCCGTCGTCGCTGAATCCGACACATCCGGCCTCTGCTAACTCTCCCATCTCGGCCAATTCGGTCCCGAGGCTGCCCTTGGTGACAGCGCCGATTGGCAGGACTCGCACGTGTCCTTCACTCTTGGCCTTGTTCAACACATAGTCGACGGTGGAGCGCGTGTCCATAACAGGATTGGTGTTGGGCATGGCGCAGACAGTTGTGAACCCGCCCTTTGCGGCGGCCAGAGTGCCGGTGGCGACTGTTTCTTTGTACTCGAATCCTGGCTCTCGGAGGTGGCAGTGGATGTCAATAAACCCTGGAGTGACTACAAATCCGGTCGCTTCGATGACTTCAGCGCCTTTGGGTGAGTCGATCTGACGCTCGATGCCTTTAATCACCCCGTCGCGGATCAGGAGGTCTGAAATCTGGTCGATGCCCTGGGAGGGGTCAATTATCCGTCCGTGTCGGATGAGGATTGTCTGCATGGAAATCTGACCTCTGAAATTGCTAGATCATAGAAAATTGAGTTACGAACCGGCGTCTCGCCATGTTTCCAATATGCCCCTGACGTGGGGATAAACAGGAGTTTTGTCGATGCCATCCCACCAGGTGAAGCCTTCAACTTCTTCGCTGATCTTGACGTCTCCCGTCGCCTCGACGTGGAACACTTCGTGGTCGTTGTGCTTGCCGCCGAAGGTGAACAGGTGAGTGATGTTGGTCGCTTCAAGAGTCGTTTCCTCAAGAAGCTCCCTGACGACGGCGGATTCTGGGCGCTCGTCATCCTCGATTCCTCCACCTGGGAGCGCGTAGGTAGGGCGGCCCCGATCTCGCACAAGCAGAACTTTGTCTCCACAGGTGACGATAGCCGTCGCGCGGTTTCTTGCCACTACTGCCTGCTCCCGACGTATCGGCGCTCTCTGACAGGAGTCGCTATGCCATACAGGATCGCCATTCTGATCGCGACGCCATTTGTGACTTGCTCCTCGATCACAGAACGGGAGCCGTGGGCAACTTCGGGGTCGATCTCTACCCCTTCGTTCATCGGCCCGGGGTGCATGACTAGGACATTCGGGCTTGCGAGTTTCAATCGTTCGGCGTTAATTCCGTACATTCGTGAATACTCTCGGAGCGTGGGTAGATGGCCCGCTTTCTGGCGCTCCATTTGAAGTCGTAGGGGCATCACGACATCTGCGCCTTCAAGCGCCCGTTCGACGTTGGTCTCGATTTCGACATTGGCGAATGGATGCCCCTTCGTCCGGCGTTGTTCGTCGAGAAAGTCCAGAGGCAGGAGGGTAGGAGGGGCGCACAGGACGACGTTGGCGCCCATCTTTGTCAATCCCCACAAGTTGGATCGGGCGACTCGGCTGTACAGAACGTCACCAACAATGACGACCTTGCGCCCTTTGATGTTGCCGAGGTTGCGACGTATGGTGTACAGGTCGAGAAGGCCCTGAGTTGGGTGAGCGTGGGTCCCGTCTCCGGCGTTGATTATGCATGCGTCAAGATTCCTGGCGAGGAAATAGGGAGCGCCGGAGTGACTGTGACGAATCACGATGATGTCGGCGTTCATCGCCTGGAGAGTCAGAGCAGTGTTGTATAGCGATTCGCCCTTCTCGGTGCTGGTCCCGCCGCCAGACACGTTGATCACGTCTGCGCTGAGAATCTTGCCAGCCTGTTCAAACGAGACGCGCGTTCGGGTGCTGGCTTCGTAAAACATCGTGATGACGGTTTTGCCTCTTAGGGTCGGAACTTTTTTGATCTGGCGGTTCAAGACCTCGGACATGGCGTCGGCGTTCTGAAACACGCCCTCGATTTCTTCGGGAGAGAAATCGTCCAGGTCCAGAACATGGCGACGATCTGATCTGAAGGACTCGACAGAATTTTCAGCCGCATAAGCCCCTGAAACTGCGGCGATCGGCGAGGCTGATCTGTTGGTTGTTTGTGTTCGGTCTTTGACCTGATTCGCTTGGGTCATAGGTTTTCCTTCCTGGAAATTAAAACCTCGTCAACTCCGTCAATTTCGATCAGCCTCACGTCCACATCCTCGTCCCTCGATGTCGGAACGTTTTTCCCGACGTAGTCGGCTCTGATCGGCAATTCGCGGTGGCCTCGATCGACGAGAACTGCGAGTTGAATCTGGCTGGGCCGTCCGAAATCGTTGAGCGCGTCCATCGCTGCCCGTATGCTCCGGCCCGTAAACAGGACGTCGTCGACGAGAACAACCGCCCGGTTCTGGATGTCCACAGGGATTTCGGTAAGTCGCATCATCGGCCTTGAGCCGCCAGTGGTGTCGTCCCGGTAAAGGCCGATGTCGAGCGCGCCGGTGGGGACGCTCTCACCTTCAAAATCATCCATCAACTCGGCAAGTCGCTGTGCAATAGGGACGCCTCTAGTGTGCATCCCGACCAGAACAAGACCTTCAGCGCCGCCGTTACGCTCCAGGATTTCGTGAGCGATGCGAGTCAAAGCGCGTCTTACTTCATCGTTGGTGAGTATCTTGCGGGTGGCTGATCCATCCAATTCGATATCCGGACGTGGCGATTCAGCGTTTGCAGCCTGCACAAAAAAACCTCTTACCGGGTCTGGCAAGAGGTGTGCGAAATAACATCGGTTGCCCTGTGGGCAATTGCCTCAGTTATACACCCCTTGCCAGCCTCTCTGGACTGTCTTTAAAGGGATTCTCAATAAATATGGTTGTGTAAGTCCGACCGATCGCAAAAATAATTCTACGGCAACTGAACATTCGAGTTCAAGGACAGAGGTTGCAAGTTTTGGACAGTTTGCGCACAGTGTCCCTCACGCTGACACTATACCGAATCGTGTTGATGTTATGTCAGGAAATTCCTGAAACGTGATACAATTCGCCCGCATGAATTCAATGGTTATCCGGGGGAATTCCTGAATTTATTCACGACCAAGCTGCATATAAGAACCAACCAATTGGTGTCGCGGTCGCTGGGCTTCGACACAGTGACGACACAAAAGGAGAATAAGGCATGTTGGAAAGATTCAAAGTGCCCAAAGAAGACGAAGTGCGAGTCGCGCACGATGCCTTGAACGAGACCGTGAGTTCCATATTCGAGAAGATGGGCGTGAGCTCTGATGATGCCGCTCTAGGAGCAGAGGTTCTGGTTGCCACAGACCTTCGAGGCGTTGAGACTCACGGCGTTTCCAACATGCTCAGGTCGTATGTCGAAGGTTACACTCAGGGCACGCTGAACCCTCGACCCGATATGAGAGTGGTTCGTGAGACGCCTTCCACAGCCAACGTCGACGCTGACAAAGGCCTGGCCGTGATTCTCGGACCCAAAGCGATGCAGATGGCGATAGACAAGGCTCGCAACGTCGGCGTCGGCGTCGTCACGATGTCCAACGCTGGACATTCCGGGGCCATCGGCCACCACGCGATGCTGGCGGCCAAGCAGGATATGGTGGGCATGACTGCCACCTCTGGAGGATTGCTAGTGGTGCCGACCTATGGCGCCGAACCGCGCTTGGGAACGAACCCCATCGCCATAGCCGCTCCCGCCAAGTCTGAACCTGCTTTGCTGTTCGATGCCGCCACATCTGCCGTCGCCGGCAACAAGCTGAGGCTGGCCGAACGGGTAGGGGCCGACATGCTGCCGGGCTGGATCGCGGGACTCGATGGCGACCCTGTCATGGACGAGGTAAAACTGCCTGACAGGGGCCAATACTTCCAACTTCCGCTAGGCGGCACGCGAGATCAAGGATCCCACAAAGGCTACGGTTTTGGGCTGATGTCCGAGGTGCTATCCACCATGTTGAGCGGAGACCTGCCTGGGATGGTCGAAGGTGTGTCGCGAAGCAGTCACCATTACTTCGCTGCTTATAACATTGAGGCGTTCTGCGACCTTGACGTGTTCAAAGACAACATGGACCAAATGCTAAAGACCCTCAAGGACACCAAACCCGCGCCAGGCCACGATCGCGTCCTATATCCGGGACTCTCTGAGCATGAGGAAGAGCAAAGTCGCCGCGAAAACGGAATTCCCCTTCATCGCGAGGTCATCCAGTGGTTCAACGACATCACCGCTGAGCTGTCCCTGCCTGCGCTGAGAACCATTTAGGCTGGGTTTACCTCGCTCTCCAACAGTTCGGTGTCAAGATGGCAGGTGAACCATCCGAACCAGAATGACAAGTGTGAAGGCAAGCGGAGGAGATCGGTTTTCTGGTCTACTTCCGATTCCAGAGCGTGTTGCGTCACAGACCACTCAATCCCGTTCTAGCCAAGGAGCACCATCGGAAACCCGTCGTCATCTACGATTTCGGGCGGCAGACTGAACTCATTGCCTCCGCTATCATAGACACGGACCTTGGACGAGCTGCCCGACGAGATTATTACGATGTTCCGATCGCTAACCGTGTCGTTCAAGACGCGGAGTTCTCGAAGAGTCGCCACCGGATACGCTTTATGGCTGTCGTCAGCGCTGAACCCCAAAACTTCGTCTTTGGTGTCCAGACCGTCGCTTCCTGACTACTCCCCGGCCTTGATAAAGTCAGCGATCCGCTCTGCCATCATCATGATGGGAACATTGGTGTTTGCCCTTGTGCAATCGGGCATTATGGAGCCGTCTACGACACGGAGACTCTGCACTCCCTTGACACGCCCGTGCTGATCGACAACCGCCATCGGGTCCGAGTCTGGGCCCATCTTGGCTGTGCATGAAATGTGGTGCATCGTGCTGACGGAGCGCATCAACCACTCGTCTAATGCGTTATCGGATGCCAGGGCAGCGTCATCCGGGTTGACTCGCTCGCCAACGACTTTTTCAAACTCTTTCATATCGACGAGTTCCAGGCACAAACGAACGCCTTCACGCAGGCGTCGTCGGTCCTCCGCCTCCTGAAGATAGTTGTAATCGAGCGATGGTTGAACATCCGGGTCTGGAGACTGGAGTTTCAACTCGCCTTTGCCCAGCGCGAGGTACAGGCCGACGCTCATGACCAGCAGGCGGTCGATTTTTCGGAAGCGCATGACCTTTATCATGTCGTTCTTAATGTCAGAACCCGGAGCAGTGTACCGGAGGGCAACTTTCTGAGGACCGACCTCCTGGGGCGGTGCCGGAACGTCTGGTTGGGCCCTCCAGGAGACGTGGACCGTGGGGTGGTCTCTCAGGTTCTGGCCAACGCCCGGAACGTCTTTCACCAGCGAAATTCCGTGTTCTGCCAGTTGATCGGCAGGGCCGATGCCAGAGAGCATTAGCAGATGAGGCGAGCCAATAGGCCCCGCGCTCAAGATGATCTCATCGCCGTTGACCACGAAGGTCTCTCCACCGCTCTCGACCTCTACGCCTGTCGCTCGGGTGTCGTCGAACAACACTCGGCGCGTCGTGCAGTTGGGCCGGATTGTCAGATTGATGCGATGACGAGCCATGCTCAGGAATCCGATAGCTGTGCTCCAGCGGATGCCTTCTGGGTTATTCAGAGGGTACGGGCCAACGCCGGTCGCATCGGGGTGGTTGTGATCGGGATTTTCGGCGTAACCTGCCGCGACACAAGCGTTGTAGAACGCCGCCTGGTCTGGTTGCAGTTCATCCAGTGGATGACGGCGAACGATGATGGGCCCTTCGGTGCCGTGAAAATCGTCAGAGAAATCGGTGTCGGTCTCCAGTTTTCGGTAGTAGGGCAGCACCTGTTCGTAAGACCACTCGTCGTTGCCCATCGACACCCAGTATTCGAAATCTTCCGGTATTGCGCGAAGGAACACCTGACCGTTGATGGCGCTGGTGCCGCCGGTCACTTTGCCTCTGGGAACATCCATAGTCGGTCCCTTGGCGGTGGATTTGGCGGTGTACTTCCAGTTATGCTCATCCTCCACGACGAAGTCCGCTCCGGTGCCCCAACCGAACTTCAAGTCAACCGGCATCGTCTCCAAGTCCGGGTAATCTGGCCCGGCCTCCAGAAGCAGGACAGAACGCTCTGGGTCTTCGGAGAGTCGGGTGGCCAGCGCGGCGCCGGCTGAGCCTGCGCCGACAACGATATGAGTGTATTTCAAGGCAGTCTCCTCGGCAGGCGGCAACTATTCTCCGTGTATGATCATGTCGGCGATGCGTTCTCCGATCATCATTACTGTTACGTTAATGTTGGACCGCACGCAGTCCGGCATGATCGAAGCGTCGGCCACCCGCAAGCCCTCAAGCCCGTGTACCTTGCCGGTTTGCGACACGACCGCCATCGGGTCGGTTGCTGGACCCATCTTGGCGGTGCAGGAAATGTGGTGGCCGGTGGTGACCTCTCTCTTCAGCCAGTCGGTCAGCGCGTCGTCCGATTCCAGAGCATCGTCTGGCGGATCGATGCGGCTTTCGATTATGTCGTTCCACGACTCGTTTTCGCCCAGCGTAACGCACATCCTGACGCCATCCCGCATTCTGGAAAGGTCAAATTCCTCTTCGAAGTAGTTGTAGTCGAGAATCGGCTCGGCGTGAGGGTCGGAAGATGCTAGCTTAAGCTCGCCTGAGCCTACTTCCAGGTCCAGACCCAGAATCATTCGGATACCCGTTGGATCCATGCGATTGCCGCCGCGATTGACACGCTCGGTGGCGAACGTGTTCATGTAAACGATCATGTCGTTCTTGAACTCGGAGCCTTCCGCGGTGTAGCGCAAGGCGAACTGAAGCCTCGGGTCATTGGGGTCGAGCTCGTGGGCGGGTTTGGTCTTCCAAGAGATGTAGGCGAGGGGATGATCTCGCAGATTCTGGCCCACTCCGGGAGCGTTCTTGACCACGGGAATCCCGACTTCGTTCAGGTGATCGGCTGGCCCTACGCCGGATAGCATCAGAATCTGGGGAGAGCCGACAGCGCCGGCGCTGAGAATTATTTCTTTGGCTTCCACTGTGAAGACCTCGCCGCCGCTCTCCACGACCACGCTGGTTGCCCGATTGCCGTCGAACTCGATTCGATGGACGACGCAATCGGGCCGCATCGTCAGGTTGAGACGATGACGGGACAAACTGAGATAGCCAAGGTTGGTGCTCCAGCGGATGCCATTCGGGTTGTTAAGAGGCAACGGCCCGACGCCTGTGGAGTCCGGATTGTTGTGATCGGGGGTATCCTGAAATCCGTAGTCGAGACACGCCTGATAAAATGCTTTAGAGGAGTCCAACCACGCATCTGGTTGGAACCGGTGCGCGATTATCGGCCCGTCCGTCCCGTGAAAGTCATCTGAGTAGTTGGTGTCGGTCTCCAGTTTTCGGAAGAACGGCAGGGACTTCTCGAAGCTCCATCGGTCGTTTCCCCACTCGGCCCAGTTGTCGTAGTCGCCAGGGTCGCCGCGCAGGAAAATCTGTGCGTTTATGGCGCTAGAGCCGCCCGTGATCTTTCCTCTTGGAACAAGCATAGGTTCGGCTTCGTCGGTGGCCCTGCCGGTGAACTGCCAGTTGTGATCGCTGGTCATAATGGAGGTGGCGATGGCGTTTCCGTACCGAACTTCATCCGGGAGGCTTTCCAGATCAGCGTAATCTGGCCCTGCCTCCAAGAGCAGAACTGACTTGGATGGGTATTCGGTCAGGCGAGTGGCGATAATAGCACCGGCGGAACCCGCCCCAATTACGATGTAGTCATACTTCACTGCGCACCTCGATAAAGAGTATATTAGTGCGTGGGAACATTTGTTCCCAACATTTGCCTGTTTCCTTGCCCCGTGAGGGTACAGGCAGCTCAATTATACGAGGGAATCGTCCGCATGTGTAGCAGAATTAATGTGGAGAATTAAGTCATGGAACAATCTTGCGGCTGGGCAGGCAGTGACATATTGAAGAAGTACCACGACGAGGAATGGGGGGTGCCTGTTCACGATGATCGGACGTTATTTGAAGCTTTGATTCTGGATGGCGCCCAGGCGGGTTTGAGCTGGGAGACGATTCTGAAAAAGCGCGAAGGCTATCGCAGCGCGTTCGATAACTTCGACCCAAACATCGTCGCTTATTACGACGACGAAAAGGCCGAAGAATTGCGCCAGGACGCCGGAATCGTGCGAAACCGTCTGAAGATAGCGTCCGCCATCCGAAACGCCAAGGCTTTTCTGGCGGTGCAGGAAGAGTTCGGCAGCTTTGACGCATACTTGTGGAGTTTTGTGGACGGCCAGCCCACTGTCAATTCGTGGATTTCGGATGACCAGATACCGGCCAAGACTGATGTGTCTGACGCACTGAGCACGAACCTCAAGAACCGAGGGTTCAGTTTCGTCGGTTCGACAATTATCTATGCAGCGATGCAGGCTTTGGGGTTGGTTAACGACCACCTTGTGAGTTGCTCTCGATACTCAGAGGTGGCAAAAGAGGAACGGTGAGCCTCAGCCCACAGTTCCTCTCTAATGTTCCGATGGCTTTCAGATACCGTCAGTCGAGCAACACCTCATGGAGGCGGCGAATCACGATCTCCAACTCTTCGTCGTCTAGGTTCAGCGGGTCAACCGCCAACTCGTCAGGGTTGTTGATGTTCGACAAGTAGATCGGCGGGTCTCCGTCCACCATCGCGTCAAACACATCATCTCTGGATGGGCCGCGCCACTCCGTTGTGAACGTCAGCAGAGCATGAGGGACGAGGTAGTTGTAATCGTCATGCTCTACTGTGGCCTCCAATCCCGGAACCTCAATTAGAGCATCGACGACCTGCTGGCACATCTCGTTGTAACGCTTAGTCTCTGCTTCTTCGTCTTCCTCGACAAAGATTTGCACAGCCTCGACGAGGCCGATGATATTTTCCTTTGAAACCTTCATGCCCCTGCCTATGAACTGATGAGGGCTGGCGTTGGCGAAGGCGGCTTCGATGAGGTCGGCCCGTCCGCAGAGGATACCTGTTCCCTGAGGGCCGCGAACGGCCTTCCCGCCACTGTATTGCACCATGTCGGCCCCTTGGGCTATAAACCGCTTCAAATTTGCCCTTGGAGGCACGAACGAAGCGGCGTCTACGATTACAGGGACGTCATGGCCGTGGGCGATTTCAACGACTTCTTCAAAAGGGAGCGCGCGGCGAGTGATAAACGGCGAGAACAAATAAACGACCGCAGCGGTGTTCTCGTTCAACGCGTCTTCTAGCTCCCACGGATGGCAGCGGCGCCCGTCGCCGATCTCGCGGAACGTGCCTCCCGTCGCCGTGTAGCATTGGTCATACGGGAATCGGTGGCTACGATGGATAATGAACTCATTCTTCATTCCAGTGGCGTCTGGCAGTCGATTCATCTTGGCAGGGTCATTGCCAGCCATCACAGCCGCCGCCTGGAGTATCAACCCGCCAGCCGCTCCAGAACTCACAAATCCCGCTTCTGCGCCGGTGACTTGAGCGATAATCTTGCCAGCGGCATGGTTCAGTTCGTCCATGTTGACCATCGTTCCGGCGGCTTTATTTATCGCATCCTTGACCTCTGGTCTGAGCTTGCTCCCACCGTAAGCCGTGGTTGAGCCGGACGCTGCGATGATAGGGTTGACTCCCAACGTCCGATAGATGTCTGCTCCTGGGCCAGTAACCATAGATGCCTCCTGGAATAAGTTGTGTTGGGCAAGGTGACCAATGACGATGGTGGAACTGCATGCCGACGGTGTGCGTGGCTTCCACAAATATTTGCGAGCAACGAACACCGCTAGGCGCAGATTATAACACCGATAATCCATGAAATCATCGAGCCAGATCGTGTGAGCGCTACCGATGTTCTCACTCGAATACCAACAAAACATGGGACAGGCGTAACTACACGCCAAGTCAGCGATTTAATAAACTGGAGTCAACCTGAAAGTTTAGAGGTCAGATGAAGAACGAGACCCGCGTTGCGACCATGAACATAGCCCCACTGGGATTCGGCTACCTCTATTTGAAAGAGTATCCGCGGTTCGCGTTGACGTTCTTCGACGGCGGCCCGTCGGATATTCTCGGCGTTGGTGATGATGACGATTTTGAGCGTTGGCATGTGCGTCTGGGACGGATGCTCGGACGCTAAACAAGCCCTGGTTCTGGCGCCAATCGCGCTGCCTCTGACGCTCAACCTCTTCACGATGATGGATGCCAAAAGCCGCCGAAAGAAGTCGGTCAGGCGCAGGTAGATCGTCCGGCTCTCGGAGATTCGATGAAACCTGGGATGTATCCCCAGCAGATCGTCAGCAATCTGCACGGACCGTGACGATTTCCATCGTGTTTTCGTACAGACGCCAGAACGAGCTTGTGATGGGGTCAGACACGGTCCATTCCCTGACATCTCTCTTGTGGTGATCGTCATTCCGAGGCGAGCGCGTCCATTTGGCCTCGAATGAGTCGATATTTCGAAGGTACTTCTCTCCAGACTCACAACTCGTTCGGAGGTAATCTTCGATAAATGAGACCACCTGTGGCCTGGTGTAGGTTGGGGTGTTTTCCTCGGCGAATTTGGCTCTGGTCTCCTCAGATGTTGCGAGTTTCCTCTCGCTGAATGGAACTCTTCCCACCGATCCGACCAATACGATGATAAAGGCGATGCCGAAAACCACGACCCATTTTGTCACAGGGCCGATCCTGACACTATTGGACTGGAATTATGAAGACCATACACACGAGGCAGTATAACAAATCCTGAAACGTGTTTCATGCACGACAAGCGACTTGAATTGACTCCTGTGGACTGGGTGTCATTGTTGATGAAAAGCTGGCGCGCGCGCATGACTGGAGGATGAACAAATTTCGTGGAAAACTGAAGGTGATTTTAGATCTGGCGCAGGCGAGGGTCCCACCGGTCGCGGAGCCAGTCGCCGATGAAGTTGAACGAAAGAACCGTCAGGAAAATTGCGATTCCTGGGAAGAAAGCCACCCACCAGGCCGACCCCAGATATTCCCTGCCGTTCGAGATGTCCGCTCCCCAGGATGGCGTGGGTGGAGGCACGCCAGCGCCCAAAAATGACAAAATGCTTTCGGACAGGATGGTGCCCCCGACCTGAAGCGTTGTCGCGACGATTATCGTGTTGGAGACTGCGGGCAACAAGTGCTTGAACATGATTCGAGTGGAGGACGCCCCCGCAACGTGGGCAAGGGCAATAAAGTCAAAATGCCTGACTTGCAGCGTTTGTCCTCGGACGAGTCGCGCAATTCCCCCCCAAGCCCCGAGGGCAAGCACGAAAGCAACGACTGCAAAGCTCTGGCCCAGCACGAACACCAGCGCAATTGCCAGCAGCAGGTACGGGATTGAGTTGAACACATCTACGGTGCGCATGAGCAGTTCGTCAACTATGCCCCCGAAGTAACCTGCGGTCAGTCCCACGCTGGTCCCAAATATCGTCCCGACGGTGATTGCCACCAGCGCCAAGCTCAGTGACAGGCGCGCGCCGTAAATTATCCTGCTCAGCACATCGCGCCCAAGCTGATCGGCTCCCAGCGAGAAGTAAAACACCGCCTGCTGCCGTCCCAACGGGATGCCATTGGTGTTGCAGGATACGGCCTTGTTCGATACTTGGCCGTCTTCGCATGCTGGATACCATGGAGGGGATGCGAGAACCGCCCTCAACTGATCCTTCTCAGGATCGTACGGGGCGATCAGCGGCGCGAATATAGCGCAGAAACTCAGCACGCTCAGTATTAAAATCGGAATCAGAGGCCAGCGTCGTAACACGTAAAATGTTCGTTCGAAGACGGAACCTCTGGTTAGGTTTTCAAGCTCAGAAAGCGGGATTTGCTGCGCTGGAGTGGTCAATTGCAGGCCTCAGGAATATCTGATTCTAGGATCGATGAACGCGTACAGGATGTCTATCACGAACACCGCGAAAACGTAAACCAACGTGAACACCAGAACTGCCCCGACCATGAGCGGGAAGTCATTATTGATTATCGCGGTAAATGTCATCTGTCCCAGCCCGGGCCATGCGAACACGGTCTCGGTCACCACCGTTCCCCCAATGAAGCCCACGAGTATCAGCGCGGAGAAGGTCAAAGGTGGAATCAATGAATTCTTGAATGCGTGCTTCCAGATGACTGAATTGTTACGGACGCCCTTTGCCCTGGCCAGTTTGATGTATTCCGAGTCGAGCACTTCAAGCATCGAAGATCGCACCAGGCGCATCAAGCCTGCGGACGCCAGCCACCCGAGAGTTATCGCGGGCATGACAAAATATTGCGCTCGTTCGAACCAATTGGCAGCGTCGTGTCCACGAGTGCCGGACGGAAGCCAGCCCAGGTTCACAGAAAAGATTAATATCAACATAATTCCCAGCCAGAAAGGCGGCAGGGCTTGCCCGAAGACGGCGAATGTTCTGCCTATAACATCCCAGATAGTGCCGCGTTTGACCGCAGATAACACTCCAAGAGGTATCCCGGTCAACAGAACGAACAACGTGGCTGACAAACCCAGCTGCAGACTGGCAGGCGCGAACCCGAGCACCATCTCCAACACTGGCTTGCTCGTCTTCAGTGAGGTTCCGAAGTCGCCTTGAAAGATGCCTTTGCCTATCCAGATCAGGTACTGGACGATTAGAGGTTTGTCGAGGTGAAAGTCTTTCCCCCACGCCTCCCACTGTTCGGGCGAAACGTATCCCACATTCAACAGCACATTGCGTGGATCGCCCTGGAATCGCGAAAGCGCGAACACTATCAACGTGGCCGCAAAAACAGAGACAATGAGGAACAGGAATCGCCTGATTATAAATTTCTTCATGAAGACTCACTTCGGCGGCGCCGCGCGCCTGGGTGACATCGCACTGGCGCCCCAGCTTATGTGAAGCTGGGGCGCCTATTAATTTAGTCGGTCAGTGGCGTTTCAGCCGGACGGCTACTTCGCAGGAATGATTGACTCGAATGAGTTAGGCAGGTCCCACGGAGCGAGGTCCCAACTCTCAATCGTGTCCGGGTT
>DCAW01000185.1 GCA_002313895.1 Dehalococcoidia bacterium UBA1123 | reverse complement strand
TCGCCCCTCCCGTCAGTTCGTCTTCGCGGCAATCACCAAGGATACCGGTGTGTTCCGTTCGGCCACTAATTATTAGGAGAATCCTTTGCAAGATTTCACAATGGCGAGACACACCGCCCGCGGCATTGTCGAGAACGTAGAGAAGGTCATCGTTGGCAAGAGTCGGGCCGTTGAATTGACCGTAATCGCTCTCATGTGTCGGGGCCATGCGCTCATCGAAGACGTGCCCGGTGTCGGCAAGACGATGCTCGCCCGAAGCATCGCCCGTTCGGCGGGTTGCGAGTTCAAGCGCATCCAGTTTACGCCTGACCTGCTTCCCACCGATGTGACAGGAGTGTCCATATACAACCAGAGGACCGGAGATTTCGAGTTTCGCCAGGGGCCAATTATCTCTCAGGTGGTGCTGGCCGACGAAGTCAATCGAGCGACACCCAAAACTCAATCCGCCATGCTTGAGGCTATGGAAGAAAGACAGGTCACCGTTGAGGGCATAACCCACCAGGTCCCCAGCCCCTTCATGGTCATGGCAACACAGAACCCGATTGAGTACGAAGGCACCTTCCCACTGCCCGAAGCCCAGTTGGACAGGTTCATCCTGCTGGTGAGCCTCGGCTACCCCACAAATGAGGAGGAGTTGGCTATCATAGAAGGCCAGCAAGTCGCTCATCCCATAGACACACTTGAAGCTGTGACCAACGCCAAGGAGATCATTGAGCTTCAGGAGAGCGTCAGGCACATATTCGTGGACGACCTCATCAAGCAATACATCGTCACAGTGGTTGATGCGACTCGCGATCACCCGGACATCGCTCTTGGAGCTTCGCCGCGAGGCTCGTTGGCCCTGTTCCGGGGCGGCCAAGCGTTGGCGCTCATAAGGGACCGAGATTTCGTTTTACCCGACGACGTGAAAGAGCTGACAGCGTCGATGCTCAGCCACCGCGTCATAGTCTCAGCCGCCGCGCGCATGCGCGGAATCAAGGCTAGCGAGATCATCGACAACATCGTCAGTGAAATCCCTGTTCCCGGCGCTCAGGCAGCCGATCGAGCAAGGAGATAGCCAAATTTTTGAAACGAAGTTATTCCTCCTCAGAAGGTTTTACCTGATACTGGTTCTCATCGCCATCACCCTGTTCACTGGCATGGCAACCGGATTCGGTCTATTTTTCAGGTTGATATACGTTCTGGGCCTGACGCTGATTCTCGGGTTCATCTGGAATTGGGTCAACCTCCGGGGGATGGAGGTAACGATAGACCGACGCTCGAAACGAGTGCGGGTCGGTGATGTGGTTGAGGAACGAATAACTATCCGCAACCGCAGCAGTCTGCCTAAGCCGGTCCTGGAGGTCGAAGACCTGACCGATATGCCCGGTTACACCAATGGCCGAGCAATCAGCCTTTCTACCAGGGGGTTCAGGTCTTGGTTAAGCACGGCTCCGGCGCGCAAGCGGGGCGTCTACACCCTGGGCCCTGTCCGAGTTTCGAACACCGACGCCTTCGGCATTTTCCGACGAGACCGGACGTTTGGCGGCACCGACACCCTTCTGGTGTATCCACAGGCCCACGACATTCCCGGCTTCACCATACCGTCGGCTTACCTCTCAGGCGAAAGTTCATCCCGACGGCGCTCCCACGATCTGACTCCCCACGCCGCAAGCGTGCGGGAATACGCCTTCGGCGACAGCATCAGCCGCATCCATTGGAATAGCACCGCGCGCCTAGGAAAAATGATGTCCAAGGAGTTTGACCTGGGGCTGTCCAGCGATGTCTGGATTCTCGTCGACCTCCACCGTGACGTGCAGGCAGGGGAGTTGGATGAAAGCACTGACGAATACGCCGTGTCCGTCGCAGCGTCGCTGGCAAGCAAATATTTGGACGCTCAATTGCCCGCAGGGCTCGTCGCCTACGGAGATCAGCGGTACATGCTTCCTGCGGAAACCGGCGCCGGGCAATTTCACCGGATTATGGAATTTTTGGCTATGAGCAAAGCCGAGGGGGACATCCCCTTGGAACAGCTTCTTCCGATGGAAGAACAACTGTGGGGATATCACAGTTCGCTAGTCGTAATTACGTCATCTCATCACCTGGAATGGGTCTCTGCCCTGAGGGAGTTGTCCCGCCGTCGCGTGAGAATAGCCGTCATATTGTTGGACGGACAGAGTTTCGGAGGCATGTTCGATTCGATGGCGGTAATCCCGGAGCTATACGACATCGGCATCTCGCCCTACCTGATTCGGCAGGGGGACAGCATACCAGTAGCTTTGAGCAGCACCTACACCATTCCCGACGCGGCGACGGAGGCGGCATCATGAGCAGTTCAGAAACTGCCTCATTAGTGGCCGGTCGCGGAAGACAGGACCCACCAACACCGAACACCAAGCACCCGCTACGTGTGTTCTATAACAGATTCAACCCCAGCCAAGGTTGGGCCACGTTCGCAATACTCATATTCTTGCTCCTCATAATCGGTGACTCCATCACCGTCGGCGACTGGGTAGAGACGCCCAGCCTGACAACGATATTATTTGTCTCAGCCCTCATAGGCTTGTTATTCGCAAAATTGCGACTGCCTTGGTTCCTGATGCTGCCCTTCGGCGTGGTATTGGGTGGCGTCGTCGTCATCTGGGAATCCACATCATTGGCTGAGAATCAAGATTCGACAACAGATGGTTTAAGGGAGATTTTCACGCGACTTGATGTCTGGTACGCCGCCGCAAATAACGGCGGCATAAGCACGGACCTGATGCCATTCTCACTGATCCTCATCTCGGCTGCCTGGATGCTCGGATTTCTCAGTTCATATCTAATATTCAGATACGACAACATTTGGTTCGCCGTGGTATTCGGTGGAACCGCCATGTTGACCAACCTGAGTTTTTTGCCTGAACGGTTCGGGTCCCGGTTCTTTATCTTCGTCCTGATTGCCATGCTTCTCGTCGTGAGAATGAGCATTGTCCAGCGGCACGAATTTTGGCGCAAGGGCAGCTTCCGATTCACTCCCAACAGCGGATGGTTGACGCTCCACGCGACCCTTTGGTTCAGCATCATAGTGATCGTTATTGCTGCGATTCTGCCCCTCAAAATCATCGTTTCACAGCCAGTTGCAGATGTATGGAGAGCCGGTCGGACGCCAGTCTCCTCAATGGAGGATGTATTCGTTCGACTGTTCTCGACAATTCCATCCAGAATGGACACATCAGGCCGCTTTTTCGGAAAGACCCTGCCGTTCATGGGTAAAATATCGTTCGGCGGAGAGGTCGTTGCATGGACCAACAGTGAATACCCCTCATACTGGCTTTCCCAAGCGTACAACTACTACACGTCTCAGGGTTGGATAGCAACTGAAACGGAACGCATCGACATCGGGCCTGAAATCCTGCCTCCTCCTAGTATGGATAGCCTCAAACGCACCGACGTCGTCCAGACCGTCCAACTTGGATTTGACACCAACAAGTTTTTGACCGGAGGAGGATTCGATTGGGTAAGCCTACCTGCAGTTGCGGAATCGCTGGCCCCGAGAAAATTCGTTGTCGACGTAAACGACGACGCTTTCGATGTAGATTACCCCAAAGACATTCAGGCATTTGCGTCGCGAATCAGGACTCAAACACGGTTGCCGGACGCGAGCGTTGCCAACGGATTCATCACGGGCCTACTTCCGAGCGATCTTTTGCTGGTCGATATCCAGGAAGGCGACAACGGCCGGGTGGAATTTTTCACACTTCAACGCAAGGCCCCCATTGCGCCGGACCTCGTCGCATGGCAATTCAAAGATGAACTTCCTGAAACGCAACCATACAGCATGGTGTCACTCGTATCGATTGCGACTGACGACGACCTGCGAGAAGCCGACACCGATTACAGCAGTTTCATAACTGACCACTACGTTCAACTGCCGTCCACGCTGCCCCAGAGAGTGCGCGACCTGGCGCAATCCGTCACCGCCAACGCAGACAACCCCTACGACAAGGCAGTAGCCGTCCAAAACTATCTGCGAGAATCGGGTTTCGTGTATTCCCAGGATATTGACGCTCCACCGCGAGGCACAGACGGCGTGGACCATTTCCTATTTGAATCCAAGATCGGATATTCCGACTACTTTGGATCGTCGATGGCCGTGCTGATGCGGGCCGCGGGTGTCCCTGCGCGCCTTGCAGCCGGATACGCTCCGGGCGAGGCCGAGGCGAACTCAAACCAGAGGTTCGTCAGAGATTCCGACAGCCACGGCTGGGTGCAGGTCTACTTCCCAGATTTTGGCTGGATAGACTTCGAGCCAACTCCAAATTGGCCGCTTCAGGAGCGAGCAATTGGTGGCGGAGCTGCTTTCTCCTCGTCTGATACTGATCTTGATGCCGACCCGGGCGGTTTCATTATCCCTGATGAAATTGATCCCTTCGTCGAACAGGTGCCTGACGATCCGGGTGTGCCACAAGGCTTTGGCGACGCATTCACTTTCGACGTCACGCCCTACTTGAAGCCGGCTGGCATTATTTTGGGCACATTAATCGCGCTATTCATCATCTTCCAAGTCGCCTGGAATTTCGGGTTGGGAAGCATGACCGCAGTGGAGAAGACATACACCAAGATGGGCCGATTGGGTTGGCTGGCCGGTGTAGGCCGGAAACGTCACCAAACCCCCTGGGAACATGCTGCCGCAATTGGTCTCGCGTCACCGAATGCCGCCGAGGGATCGAGAAAAATAGCCTCTCAATTTGCCACGTCGATGTACGGTCACCAGGAACCGAATGAAAACGACCTAGAAGAAATGGAGGAGGCGTGGAAGAATGTTCGCATGGCACTAATAGTCCGCGGATTGAGGCGCATGATTCCTCAGCCAAGCGCACAACCTCAACAGGCCAGGTGACCGACTTGACGATCTACTACGACATATTCGAGACCCCGTTCGGTTGGATGGGACTGCTGGCCTCAGACAAAGGTCTGCGAAACACCACCCTCCCTCAGAACTCCCCCGACATTTGCTACGAAGAGCTTGGCCCGGAGATGGTTGGGGCCGTCCAGGACTCAGATCGATTTGACGAACTTCGCCAGCGCATAATCGGGTACTTCGAGGGCGACCCCGAAACCTTCGAGGACGTTCCTGTGGACCTTGAGGATGCGTCCGAATTCTATCTCGCGGCGTGGAAAGCATGCCAATCTATCCCCCACGGTGAGACCCGGACTTACGGATGGCTTGCTGATCAGGCAGGAAATCCCCGTGCTCCCAGAGCCGCAGGACAGTCGATGGCGAGGAACCGCCTTGCCATCATCGTCCCATGCCATCGGGTCGTCGCCAGCGACGGGAGCCTAAGAGGGTTCGGCAAAGGCACGACGCAGTTGGGACTCAAACGGAAGCTTCTCAACCTAGAGGTAGGCCAGTTTACCCAACAGATCTGAACATTTACAGGCTTGCGAAATAGCCGTTGGCGAATCGAAAAACAGTGGGGGTGGGTTTGAAACCCGCCCCCACTTGCATAAACGACATTTTCATCTAAATTAACCGAAGCTCGCTATGACTCGTCCGAAAATTCCACGCCAAGCTCCGACTTCATAAGTTCCCGCGCGCGATCTACGTCATCCTCGTCCACGAGTATTCGACACGGGTAGGCGGACACGCCGAGGAACGATTGCGTGTCTCCAGCCCGCACTCTGGCACGCACGCCATACGAGGACAGCAGTTCGCTCCACATTTCAGCTATCAGTTGGTCCGGCGCTGTGATCAGGTAGGTCCAACTCAATTCACGAGGCTCTCCACGGTGACATCACCCGAATCTCCCAGCAGGTCCTGAAGCCGGACGGTCAGGTCTTCGCTGGCGTCGACTTTGACCATCGACCACTCCAGCCTGAACACTTGGCCCTGGGCCGCGATTTCGAGGCTCACCTCATCCTTCCCGACAAACTCTAATAACAAGCGCTTTATGTCGTCCAACATTAGCTGGTCATCGGCCACGCTGTCAGATTCCACAATTCGCAGATTCAACCTCTGAGGAACGGCCAGCTTGGAGTGGGCCAACGATGGGACGCCACCCGATCCGCCATTTCCATTGCTGCCATTCACTCCATTCTCTGTCGGCGGTTTGATGTCTGGTTGAGGCGTTCCGGTTCCATTTGTTTCTGGTTGACTCGATTCGATCACTGACGTCTCATTTGCCTCATTGGAATTTGTTGATGCCGCTTTTTCGATAATTTCGGGCGAGTATTCCTCAGCGTCCTGACAGGACATGCTGATTTCGTCGTCTCGAACCCTGATTGTGCCAGCCACGGCGACCAGTTTACCTTCTTCCCACAAGCCCTTGGTCGCCTCCATTTTGTCCTCCCAGACGAACACATCTATTGTGCCGTCCATCAGGGACACAGTGGCAATCTGAAATGGTTTGTTCTTGCGAGTGAAGCGCTGAATAACCGTGGAAACCTGGCCGACAATGGAAACCTTTTTGCCTGCCTGGTGAGGCCCGATGTCATTCTTGAATACGATTGTGTCCGAACCGGCAGAGCTTAACAGGTTAGCCAGATGGTTCACTCCAGACAGGGACAGTCCGAGCAGTTCCCGCTCCCATTCTTCCGTCTCTCGATCCGAGGTTTTGCCTTCTGGCAGCGTGATATTCGCCAGTGGAGTCGGCACGGAATCGCCGAATAGGTCGAACATAGAAGTCTGGTCCGACTCTCTGAGTCCCGCCTCGCTATGGGCCAGGCTCAGGATTCGCTCGGTGACTGAAAGCAGCGAGCTTCGGTCTCCAAAATCGTCGAACGCTCCCGCTTTT
>DCAW01000031.1 GCA_002313895.1 Dehalococcoidia bacterium UBA1123 | reverse complement strand
GCCGTATCTACTGACGCGCCCATAGGTCGCCTTGATGCCCGCGATACCGCAGTGAGCGGCCGGTCCACGGATAGAACCTCCCGTGCAGGAACCAAGAGTTCCCATAGCCAGGCCCGCGGCAATTGCTGTCCCGGAGCCGGAGCTTGACCCGCCCGGCATGTGATCCAGGTTCCACGGGTTCTTCGCCAACGGGAAGCCGCACGTCGGGTCCGGACCTCCCAGAGCAAACTCATGCATCGCCAGCTTGCCCAACAAAACCGCTCCCGCCGCCTTCAGCTTCGCGGTGGTCGTGGCGTCCTCAGTGGGAACCCTGTCCTTCATCACACGGGAACTGGCGGTCGTGCGGATACCGGCAGTGTCATACAGGTCTTTCAAAGCGATAGGGATGCCATGCAGCGGCCCCCGATATTCTCCCGCCAGCAACTCGGCCTCTGCCTTTCTGGCGTCGGCCAGCGCTCCCTCGTGCAGTATCGTGATGTAGGCATTCAGCGTCGGGTCGAGCCTGTCGATTCGGTCTAGAAATGCGCGAGTAAGCTCAACAGGCGATAACTCGCCATCACGAATCAGGTCCGCCGCTTCGGCAATCGTCAGGTAGCAAAGCTCATTGGATTCAGTCATTATTCAGCCTCACACTTCCGGGTCCCAGACAGGCTCAAACGAGACCGCCAGGTCCTCTGCTCCAAGCTGTGCGTTGTGGAGATTGTCCACCCCTGGTTGGAAAACGTCATACGCTTCCTTGAGTTCCGTTAGCTCGGCGTCGGTAAGTTCCATCCCCGCTCTGGAAACCAGAGCCTTGAAAACATCCATCGAAACTTCGCCAGATGTGGTCACGATGCACACTCCTTTCAGGTATCTTTCCCAGAATCTGAATGCTGACGGCTGATAGCTGACAGCTAGCCTACGGCCCCTCTTCATAATACTGCCGAGGCGACCGCGCAGGAAACGGCTGATACGGATAGTTCGCCAGCCGGTCTTCGTCCAGGTCAATACCGATGCCCGGAGTGGTCGGAACCTGAATGTAGCTGTCCTTGACCTCGAAGGGAACTTTGGCGATGTCCTTGCCAAACTCTTCTAGATTCACGAAATACTCCGTGATGAGGAAATTGGGTATCGCCGCAGAGACCTGCAAGGTCGCGGCCAGACCCAGCGTTGTGCTGTTGTAGTTGTGAGGAGAGACAACCACGAAATAGGGTTCAGCCATCGCGGCTATCTCCTTCAACTCAAGGATGCCGCCGACGTTGCAAACGTCGGGGTTAATGATGTCTGCCGCCTGCTTCTCGAACACCTCTCGGAATTCGAACTTAGTGTATAGTTCCTCGCCGGTCACAACAGGCAGGTTGATGTCCCGCTTGACCGCCGCCAGAGCGTCGATGTTCTCGGCCAGCACCGGCTCCTCGTACCAGAAAGGTCGGAACCGCTCAATCTCACGAGCGATGCGCCGGGCGTGCATAGGAGCGAGCCGACGATGCATCTCCACGAGGATGTCAATATCCCAGCCTACGGCATCGCGAACCGCTTCGACATTCTCAATGGCCGCGTTCTCAACATCCTTGCTCACATACGTGCGCCATGGGCCTGGTATGGGGTCGAATTTCATCGCTGTGAAACCCATCTCAACGACTTCTTGAGCGCGTTCGGCAAGAGTCTGTGGATTTGTGCTTCCAGACCAACCGTTGGCATACACGCGAATCTGACTCCGACAGGCGCCACCCAACAGCATATGGACCGGCATGCCTGCGACCTTTCCAGTGATGTCCCACATCGCCTGTTCGATACCACTGAGAGCGCACCACAGGTCCATCGCGCTCCGCCGACCAGCGAAGTCGTCATAAGCGATCTGCATGAAGTGCTTGATGTTCCGAGGGTCGCGCCCGATCAAGTAGCGCTTCAACTGGTCAATGTGAGCGGTTATCTGGGTGTCTCGATCAGACTGCGTGTACGCCTCGCCCCAGCCATATACGCCCTCATCGGTCTCGACCTTCACAAAGCAAAGGTTTTTGCCCCGACCACCGGGATGGGCCAGAAAATGCTTTACGTCCGTTACTTTCATTTGATACCTCCGCGTAGGTGTGAGCTACGCCCCTACTGAGCCGTCCAGCCGCCATCCAAAACCAACTCGCTGCCTGTGACAAAACCCGATTCGTCCGACGCTAGGTACAAAACCCCGTTGGCAATCTCCACAGGCTCACCGTAACGGCCCATCGGAATTCTACCGACCATTTTGCCGAGGTTCTCCGGGTTCCCTCGACTGTCGGCTGTCATATCGGTGTTGACAGGGCCGGGATGCACCGAGTTGCACCGGATGCCATCCGGCGCGTATTGGAGGGCTGTCGTTTTGGTCAAAAGTCGGATAGCGCCCTTTGAGGACTGGTACTGCGGGCTCGACATTTCTGTGCCGACCAACCCAAGCTGAGACGAAATATTAATAATCGAACCGCCGCCGGATTTTCGCATCTCCGGTATCGCAGCCTTAGTGCCCAGAAATGGGCCTTTGGAGTTAACGTCCATCACACGGTCCCAATCCGCCTCAGTTGTGAATTCGATCATGCCGTGCGCGCTGACGCCGGCGTTGTTCACCAGAATATCCAGTCTGCCGAACTTCGCGACCGTGGCGCCGATAGCATCTAGCCACGACTGTTCGCTGGTGACATCCAGCGAGACGAACAACGCCTGACCGCCGGACTGGTTGATCTCCGCTTCAGTCCGCTTGCCCGCTTCCTCCAGCACGTCCCCAATAGCGACGGCAGCTCCCTCGTTGGCGAACAATTTCGCCTCGGTTGCTCCCATCCCTCGCGCACCACCGCTGATGAACGCCACTTTTCCGGCTAGTCTCATTGTTCTATCTCTCCATGCACTGAATGGTCAGGGAATCGCGCCGCCAGTGTAGCGCCTTTTGTATTTGCACGGGGCATGTGGCGCCCTCCGAGGTCCCGGAAATCCGAGTGTCGAAATCTCGCGATGTTGACCCCGAAAACTCGTTATTGATAGACTCGACCCATTATCAAGATGAGGTCAGAAACAAATGAAAATACACTTTGACAGAGAGAAACTATTCTCAGACGCAAACGTCGCGATATTAGCCACCGTGGATAGCAAGAATCGACCCCACGGCATGCCCATCTGGTACATATATCAGGACGGAACGTTCGTCATGAGCGCCAGCGGGACATCGCAGAAGGTAAGGAATATTCAGAGGTCGGGCAACGCGACGCTGATTATTGATCGCCGCGAGACGCCCTACCACGCGGCAATGATTCGGGGACGGGCCGAGATAGGGCCTGCGCCAGATGACGCATGGCGATTAAAGCTCGCCGTCCGATACCTGGGCGAGGAACGGGGGAATGCCTACCAGTCTCAAGGCTCCAGCGACAACAGCGTCACCATAACACTGCATCCCGACGACGTGATCGAGTATCAGGGGGCTGCGGGCCGGGACTAAAATCTACTGAGGGTCAGACAACGAATCCAATAGAGCCTCAGCCCAGTCATGCAGAGCGTCGTAACGGTCGGATCCGCAATGGGGACATTCCGAGTCTCCAACGCAGTATCGCATGCCGCAATTTGAACACGGATTGATGCGATCCAAACTATTCATCACCTTTTGAATTTCCTGTTCTGACGCCATAAATTAGACTTGCCGCAACCTCTCATAAACATTGAAAACTTCTTCACGATAGGGCATGCCCGTCAACGCGCCACGCCCTCGCAGCTTTAGGCCGGCCGTCACAGAACCCAATCGAGCCGCCTCCTCGACGTCCATGCCGTTGAGAATCCCGTGCAGGAAACCGCCATTGAAGGCGTCGCCGGCGGCTGTCGTGTCTATCGGGCCATCGGGTCGGTAGGCCGAAACCTCAATAACTTGGTCCTCCACGCCTAGGACCGCACCATGTTCGCCTCTGGTCACCGCGACGACTGGAACGCCCCGACTTCGGAAATGCGCCACAACCTCATGAGGATCGTCGGTCCCAAGCATCATCTGGGAGTCCGCTGGAACGTTCGGCAAGAAGTAATCGACATACGGAATTACTTCCTCCATAGCCTCGCGGGCTTCGTCGTGGCTCCAGAGTTGATGACGATAGTTGGGGTCATATGAGACGGAGATGCCTTTGCCTTTCGCAATCTGCGCCGCTTTCAAAACTGTTTGCCTGGCGGTTGTCGAGATCGCCTGAGTGATGCCGCTGAGGTGCTGAATCCTGGCACCGCCGATGTAATCCGAGTCGAGATCGCCAGGCTCGATCGTGCTGGGCGCGCTCCCCGTGCGGTAATAGACGAACTCCCGGTCTCCCCCAGGAAGCAGAGAGACGAAATGCACCGCGTTGAATCCTGGAACCTTCCGGACATGGCTGGTGTCGATGCCCTCGCCTTCCCACGTCTGGAGGAGGTAACCTGCAAAAGGGTCATCCCCCAACCGGGTCACGTAGCCCGTGGAGGTTCCCAGCCGCTGGGCCGCCACCAGAATATTGAAACTGTCTCCTGCCAGAGATCGGGTGAAGGTGTGGGCCTCCTCGATCGGCTCCTCGGAGAACAACTCAATCATGCACTCGCCAATGCTCAAGATTTCCGGCATCTTTTGTATTTGATCTCCTGTGATCCTGGGCGTAATTATCGGCCGCATTTGCGGATTCTCCGTGGCTAAGAGGTCGGGATGTGTATCCCCTCGGTCGTCATCCGCATTGTGTAGATAGATGTGCGAGCGGTGAACAGCATAGTCCGATGGTCTGGCCCGCCCCAGGCGACATTGGCCGGAATTTCGGGCAATCGGATTATCCCCATATTGGAACCGTCCGAGTCGAACACCCAGCATCCGCCCGGCCCCGTGCAATAGACCCTGCCCTCGACATCCACCTTCATGCCGTCAGGCACGCCGTCAGGCTCGTCCGAAGACATATCTGCCCAAACTCGGCCGTTGGATACCGTGCCGTCCACGGCAACATCGAACGCTTCGATATGCTTGCTCTCTCGGGTGTTGGCGACATAGAGAACGCTCTCGTCGGGAGAAAAAACGAGCCCGTTGGGATACTCAAAGTCTCGGATCGCCACGAATTGGCTGCCATCGGGTCTCACGGCATGAACGCCTGCGAAGTCTATCTCCCTGTCCTCCGGGGCGATGCGTCCGTTGGGGTTAGTGAAATAGACCGTCCCGTCAGACCGGCCCACAAGGTCGTTCGGCCTATTCAATTTCTTGCCTTCCCACTGGTCAACAAACACAGAAATCGAGCCGTTGTCCTCTCGCCGAGTCAACCGGCGGTTGTCGCCTTCGCACATAATCAGCCGCCCCTGAAGATCGAAGGTCAGGCCATTGGAACCACCGCTGTTGTCACGCTCAACCTTCGGCTCACCGCCCGGCGCGATCCTGAAAATCAGGCTCCGTCGGATGTCCACGAACAGCCAGTAGCCTTCAGGATGCCACAATGGGCCTTCTGTGAAAACAAAATCCGTCGCCAGTTGCTCAACGTCGTCGCTTTCCAAAACCTCGGATAGTCTATCTGCCATTTCTCCCTCCCTGAACTGGCTTGATCCTATTTGCGGACGTACTTCACCAGCTTGCGGCCTTGCTGGCCTTCGACGGGCTGAACAAAGTATATGCTCCCCTCGGAGTCGCCGGAAACGCCGTGACAGGAGCGAAACTCCATGCCGCCCCATCGCTCAATCGTCTCGCCTTCCATCGTCAGGATGCTGAACATGCCGCCATTGTGTTCAGCCACGTACGCGATGTCGTCCTTATCGATATACACCACCGCAGGCCCGATCATCTCGGACGGCCATTGCGAGATAAAATCACCGTCCTGGCTGAACACCTGAATGCGGTTATTCTCGCGGTCAGCAATAAGAACCTGCCCTTTGGAATCTACCCACGCGCCATGCGGAAGCGTGAACTCTCCTGGCCCAGAACCTGGACTGCCCCAGGATTTCAAGTGCTTGCCATCTGCAGAAAATCTGTGAACTTCGCAGTTGGCGTAACCGTCCGCCACGAAGATGTCCCCATTCGCCGCGACCGCGATGCCCGCCGGAAGATTGAACGGCCCTCCACCGTGAGTGACCTCGCCGTACCCGCTAGAACTGAAAACCGAATTGTCGGCTCCAGTGTCGGACCGAAAGCCCTTCTCCCCGATAGTCATGAGCAGTTTGCCATCTGTGGTGTATTTATATATTTGCCCGGCGTCCCGATCAACGATCCAAATGTTGTCGTCGGGGTCGGCATATATCGCGTGAGGGAAGGCAAATTCGGTCTCGCCCCAGTCCGACAAGTAGTTGCCGTCCTTGCCGAATACGATTACCCCATGCTCGCCCCTGTTAAATCCATAGATTCGATCCTGCGAGTCAACCGTCACCGCCGCCATCGGCGCGTTCCAACCCTCCGGGACCTTCGCCCAGTCCGAGATAACGTCGTATGCGTGATTCCCTGTCCCCACTGTGGTCATGTCTGGCTCCTTGAAAATTGATGCTGACGCGAGAGATTAAGCCGCTTCGATCTTGGCCGGCGCGCACGCCTCCATGACCGCTCTAACTGAGTCCAGGTTAGGCCGTGCGGCGACAACTCTGACCATAGACGTGTCCAACCCTTCGGACAGCCGTTTGAAAGCCGCTGCCGCTCCATCCGCCTTGCCGAAGTAGGCAACAGCGTTCAGAATGTTGGTGGGGAACGCCTCGGCGACCTCATCCCTGGATGCCCCGTCTGCGCGCATCTGGTTCAAGTCGGCGAGTTCCTTCTCGAAGCCCATACGGGCAAAGTGACCCCTGTATCCAAGCTGGCTCTCCCGCTCTGTGGGCACGGTGGGTCCCAGAGCGTATCCCATCGTCGCTTTAGCCAGCGCGACGCGGGCCACGTCCTCGTCGTCGTCAACGCAGATTCGAATGTACTCGGCCATCTTTATCTCGTCAGGTTCACGCCCTGCCTTGGCCGCTCCGGCATCAATTCGTTCTCGACTCCACGAGATCTGTTCAGGCGTGCACCAGTTCATGCAGGCGCCGTCTGCCAATTCGCCAGAAAGCTCCAGCATTTGCGGCCCCAAAGCTCCGAGGTAAACCGGAGTCTTCGGAGGAGGAGACATACCCAACGTCAATCCCGCGTAGGTCATGTTGTCGCTCTCATAGTTGATGGTCTCACCAGACAACAGACCCCGCACCACCGTCACGTAATCGCGCATCAACTGCATCGCCGACAGCCTGCCCAAGCCCACAACTCGCCGAGCGCGGGGCTGGTAAGCGCCACCAGAACCGATGCCCATGATGAACTTGCCGCCTGTGATCTCGCTGGCGGTACCACCTGCCATAGCAAACGATAAGGGCGTGCGGTACATCACTGGAGAAACGCTGATGCCTGTGCCAACGCCTTCAGGAACGACCTCGCGACTGGCCATCCAGCGCTGAACGCACAGGTGGAAGGAGTCCGTGCCATTGCCTTCGGGAGTCCAAATGCTGGTGTATCCAAGCTGGGCCGATTCCCTTGACAATTGGACTTGGTCAGCCCACGTCATCCCCAAAGAAGCGTCCAGTCCTACCCCGATCTCCATATCCGTCACCTCATATTTTCATAACGATCATTCAAGACAAAAAATCTGACCGCTTCGCCTCGCCATGCTGAGCTTCGGCGAAGTATTTGGTCGTTGAAAAACCAACAATTGACTTGCCCACGACTAGATTCTTCACGTCTGTTCGGAATGGTATGTCCGCGGACAATAAAACCTGATCCCTGGCCCACGAGCGGATTATATTTGCGCAGTCAACACGTGGCAAGTCGAGCCGTCGAATACGAGACGCCCGCGTTGACCGGCGCGCACATCGCCCTTATCTTGAAGATGTGTCCATTCAGTCACCCGAAGGAGCAGAAGCCCATGTTTTGGCCTGATATTGATCTTCGTGGACGTCATTCTGCTGCTAGAGAAACTTGACATCCTAAGCGGGGGGTTCGGAACTTACTGGCCCGTCATATTGATTTCATTCGGAGTCAGCATTTTCGTCTT
>DCAW01000131.1:38129-38264 GCA_002313895.1 Dehalococcoidia bacterium UBA1123 | reverse complement strand
CATGATAACTGAAATCATGGGGCGACGTTACGCAAAAGTGTGGGAGAAGCTCAGAGTCTGATTTTTCTACAAGAAGACCGCAGCCCGCAAAGTCCGACCCAGGTAATGGCTCTGATAAAGAGTGGAATGCCAACT
>DCAW01000131.1:37061-37743 GCA_002313895.1 Dehalococcoidia bacterium UBA1123 | reverse complement strand
TGGTGTTCGGGATGGCCGCCACTAAACTCAGCAATTGCGTGAACGCGCTCAGAATGTGGAAATTCTCAGGCGGCCAATAGCTGACCCACGCCCTTCCGATGACGTTCTCTGCGGGCACGAACCCCCAGTCACGCGAGTCGTTGCTTGCCCGGCGGTTGTCGCCCAGGACGTAGAACGAATCCGGCTCCACTTCCAGGCGTCCGATGGTCCTATTGTCATGTTGAGTGATGTAGGGTTCGTCCAGAGCAATGCCATTTACCGACACTGTGCCCTGTTGAATCTCAATAACATCTCCAGGAACGCCGATCACCCGCTTTACGAAGTCACGGGATGGGTCTCTTGGGAAGTGGAAGATTATCACCTCTCCATGCTCAGGCTGGTGGAAGGCGAACAGCGAGCGGTCTTCCTCGCTTTCGACCCAGGGCAAAAGACTTGCCAGAGATTCGTTGGCCACTCGCAAATAGACGATCTTGTTGACCAGCAGATATTGGCCCTCTGTGAGGGTTGGCTGCATGCTGGAGCCTTCGACCCTGAAATTCTGGACGCTGAATTGCAACACCAGAAATATCAAAAGGGCAAGAAGAACCGTTTCAATTAGTTCCCTTATTAGCTCTCGCACGAACCCCGTACCATTTCATCTAGGTCCAATCACCGCCCTCATGCCGATGTGGCCTGCCTGAAT